>JAZQZO010000404.1:0-3503 GCA_045634065.1 Acutalibacteraceae bacterium | reverse complement strand
TTTCACCGCCCAAAATGCTTTCTATTTCGTCTGTGGTGACATATCCTCGCTTCATTTCCTCGACAACTTGCTCATAGAGCTTGTTTTTGTCACGGTTGGTAAGTGTTCTGTTTTCAGATTCCTCTGCTAAACGCTGTTCATAAACCTTGTCTACAACAGTCTGCTCGTTCTTGGTCATTCCGTTGGCAGGGTTTCGACCTGTAATTAAGGCTTCACCGCCGGCAAATGTACCACCAAGAACCATACCGCCAATGAAAGACTCCAATCTATCATCGTTAGTAAAGATTTCCTCAATTTCTTTGTCTTCCATATATGTAAGCTGTTGTCCTATTGCGCTAATATACCCGGAAAGCAGTTCTTCTCCACCCTCTGCAAGTGCATCAGCTGAAACTTTACCCGATGTAATTAAAACTTTAGAGAGTTTAGAAGTCATATTTCTCGACAACCTGCCGAAAGCTTCATCGGTCAAGGTTTTACCGCCAAACTTAACACCACCGATTTTCTCTGTTAGCATTTCAGCACCTGCGGAAATTGCGGCACTTGCAAGCGCATCGTTAAAAGTAGCACCTTGATTTAATGCGCTTTCTGCTTCCGAACCAAATGTAGTAGCACCCATCAACACCATACCCGAACCGGGCAAAAGCGCATCAGCACCTATTTGTGCCACTAACTGTCCACCCGACTGTACCAACGAATCGGATTTATCGCCCAAAAGAGAATGTTTTTCCGAATCTATTCCAGTAAGTTTTTTTACAGGAGCAGAAATAATTTGTTTCGCAATCTTTTCCTCATCATAAAGGTCTTTAGCGACAAATTCGGCTGCTCCTTTTTCAGCTTCGTCTTGAAACTCAGCGTAGCGGTTCAATACATCGCTTGCGCTTTCTGTTCTTCCTGATACAGCGTTAAACATTATTTCGTTATTGGCAGCTTCCATCATCGTGCTTCGGTTCATTGCCGTTCCAAGCATCATACCTGCATCGGCAAGTTTTTCACCGATACCGAGAATACCTGCGCCTAAATGTGTTTGTACATCTGTACCTGTGCCAAAAACAGCTTTCGGAATATCCGATAACTGAAATCCGTCTTCAAATACACTTGTATCAAACCAAGTGCGTTTTTTTCCCTTTTCTTCTGTGGTTCGTACAGGTGCAATCTCATCATCTCTCCACGCAAGCGAAGAGTCTTTTTCCTCTTCGCTTATTCCGTGTTTTGCGTTGCTAAATTCTTCAAATGATGAGTATGTATCTTTTTTCTTTTTCTTGTTATTGCTCCATTCCGAAAAAGTCATAAGCTCACCCCTTTTTTACTTACCGTATTTACTTACGTTGTATTCAACATAATCAGACAGGTATTCTCCATAACTGCTGTAATTTTTAGCTGATGCAGAACTTGAATTTGCGTTCTTTCTCCTGCTCCATTCACTTGCAGTCATTACACCTGAAGCGTATGCTCCCGGTACACCTTTAGATTTCATATAAGCAACAGCATCTTTATAGGATGAACCTGTAAATGTGTTAGGTGTAACCGTTCCACGAGTTATACCTGCCATCATATTTTTAATTCCGGCATTTGTTTGATTGCCTGCGGTTTTTCCTGTATTTCCTGTGATTCCTGTTCCTTTGCTTTTACTTAGGGTATACTCGTAATCAAGCAAAGCCTTTTCATTTGCAAGCTGTTGATTAAGTTTCTTAATGTCATTCTCGTGCTGTATTTTAAGAATTTCTTTTTCTTTTTCCGTCTGAGCATTAAGGTAAGCCAGTTTGTACTTTTGCTCAATTTCAGCCAATTTCTTATCATAATCGTGCTGAAGTTCCTTGAGTTTAATATCGTGCCGACGGTTAAGCTCTGCCTGCTCGGTGTTCCACTTCATTGTTTCGTTGTACTGTCTAACTTCTTCAGCCAAAGCATTTTCGGTATTGATCTGATTAAGCTGATCCATCCACTGATTGTGGTACATATTTTTGATTTCAAGCTCTTTGTTAGCCTGTTCAAGAAGAAGCTGATTCTTGTATTGGAAGCCTTCAAGAGCAAGCTCAGCCTGTTTAATATAGTTAGTCGCATAGATTTCAGCCAAAGCAGCACTATTTTGAAGCATAGCTTCTTTAATGCCGTTATCGTAATTTAACTTTGCCTGAGCCAAGACTTCTCTTGCTGTAGCAACTCGGTTTTGGTATGTGTTGTACATACTAACCTGTGAGCTTTCACTATAGCCTGAGTTGGTAAGTCCTGCGGAAGCCATTTTCTCGGCTTCTACTCCGTACTGATTGCTCTGCTTCTGCCAATCTACATAAGCTCCCGACTGCTCTTTTATATAGTCTTTTTCAGCCTGTTCTTTCTGCTGTTCGATTTTCTCAATAGTAAAATCGGTCTGCTCGTTCTGCACCCGAACCTGTTCATCCGTCCATTGCTGATATTGGTCTTTCAAGTCGTTATAAAAACCATCAACGCTATTAGCCATATCACCGTAGAGCTGACTATTTTGAGCAAGTGCAGCATCTCTTTCGTCATTAACGCTCGTTAGGCGTTCATCTTCGTAATTTACTGTGTAATCAGGTGTAGTTGCCATTTAATCACCTCTTTATGTATCCACCTACGAAACATTCAAGTGTAACTGTTTCAAGGCTGAATCTTGTATTTGAATGAAATTTTAACTGTATATCTTTGAATTTCTTGCGCTTAATTCTGCTCACGAAATAGTCTGGAACATCTACGTATCTTCCGATAAGCTCAAAGCCTGTGTCCTCAAGCTTTGCATATACGTCAATATCCCCTGTTGCCTCTGCTACACAACCTCTTTTATTGGTCGTTTTCAGCTTGTGAGGATATTTGAACTTATCAAGCGGAGTTGTCCAATAGCTTTCCATTTCTGCTTCCGTGTCCGTCAGCGTGTATATTCCGTCATATGTGCCAATGTACAGAACACCGTCTTTTACTGTTGCACAGATGACATCGTGTTCAAGCTCCCAATAGAAAAACTCATATTCCATATGGTTTTCGTTTTGGAACATCGCTCTTGAATCAGCCAAATATACCCTGTTGCCGATAAACACAAGCAAATAGCCTTCCCATTCGGCAAGCACCATATCTTTATAAAGAGGTTCGGAAATCATCTTGCGGTCAACCAAAGAACTTCGGTGTGCTACCACCTGTTCTGTTGTAATATCACCGCTTATGCCTTCCATTCCTCGTTCACTAAAGAATACAACATCATCATTGAAGTTGATCGCCTTGCCGATGCATCCTGTTGTTATGCTTGAATGCGAAGAAGGATAGACTTTTCCATATTCTTCATCAAGAGTAGGTGTATGATAGAATATCGTTGTATTAGAATCCGAAGGCTCACGGAATACCCATAAAGCATTGTTTCCTGCCACCATACCCTTAATTGCTGCGCTGTCCATACCCTCTTTGTAATAGTCAAGGTCACTTACATATGAAGGGTCATTCAAGCTACTGTTCCACATCATATTTGGATGGTCGGGATTTCCGCTAAAGAACACACG
>JAZQZO010000403.1:0-1838 GCA_045634065.1 Acutalibacteraceae bacterium | reverse complement strand
CTGCCCGTCGAAGCTGATGATTTCAAAACGAAAAGTGCTATCTTTCTTCCGAAAGAGGCGAGATATGAATATCTATTAACTCTTCCTGATAATGCAGATTTAGGACAGGCTCTTAATACTGCTATGGAACTCATAGAAGGTCAGTCTGCTCAGCTTAAGGGTGTACTTCCTAAAAACTACACAATCCTCAAAAATGACCTTTTAAGAGAGCTTCTTCGTATTTTCAATAACGATGCTTTCAATGAAGTTAAGGATGATATTATCGGCAGAATTTACGAGTATTTCCTTAATAAATTTGCTCCTGCTGTTGCATCAGACGATGGCGTATTCTTTACTCCTAAGTCACTTGTAAGAATGATAGTTAACATTATTGAGCCAAGTCATGGTACAATTCTTGACCCAGCTTGTGGTAGTGGCGGTATGTTTGTATCGTCTGCCGACTTCATCGAGAGTTATGGTGCTAACGCTAACACTGCTATGACATTCTATGGTCAGGAAAAAGTAGAGTACAATGCAAAACTCTGTATTATGAATATGGCTGTTCACGGTCTTAATGCTAAGATTGTATCAGGTGACGAAGCAAACAGCTTTTACCACGATGCACATAACCTTGAGGGTATGTGTGACTATGTTATGGCGAATCCTCCCTTTAATGTTGATAAGGTTAAATCAGAGACAGCACAGAATGCAGGTCGTCTTCCCTTCGGTTTGCCCGGAGTTAACAAAAATAAGGAGATTGGCAATGGTAACTATCTCTGGATATCATATTTCCATGCTTACCTCAAAGAAACAGGTAGAGCAGGTTTTGTTATGGCATCATCTGCAACAGATAGCCAGGGCAAGGATAAAGATATCCGTGAACAGCTTATCAAGACAGGCGACGTTGATGTTATGCTTTCTGTTGGTAACAACTTTTTCTATACCAAGAGTCTGCCTTGTACCTTGTGGTTTTTTGATAAGGCTAAGAAAGCTGAAAACAAAGATAAGATTCTCTTTATCGATGCAAGAAATTATTATACTCAGGTTGACCGTACCCTTAATGAGTGGTCAGAATGGCAGATGAAAAATCTTAATGCTATTGTTTGGTTGTACCGTGGCGAGGTTGAAAAGTATAAAAAATTGCTTGATGAATATAGAATTTATGCTTCTGAGCAGATTCTTGAATGTGGCGAAAAAGTTGAAGACCTTTGTAGTTCTTTTGTAATTAAGTACAGATCTAACTTGCAAGAAGTAAGCAATAATCTCAAAAATGCATCTTTCACAGAAATGTATAAAATACTAAATAATTCTGTTGATTTAATTAATGATACACGCAAAGCATTTTATGAGGATTTTTTAGATAAAAACAGAATTGTGACTGACGAAAAGCTGAAAAGCGGCAATTCTAAAAAGGCTATTGATTTGGATGTTGATAGTGTAATAGAAAAATGTAATTCATTACTTAATGTACTTAAAGAGTACGAGTGGCTCACAGAAAAATTTGGTGACGGAGAATACAAAGACATTCTCGGTCTGTGTAAGTGTGCCGATATCAACAAAGAGGTCAAAGAAAAAGGCTACTCACTTACACCGGGGGCTTATGTCGGTGTTGCTCCTGTTGAGGACGACGGTGTTGATTTTTCTGAGCGTATGGCAGAGATACATAGTGAGCTTCTCGCTTTACAGGCAGAGTCAAACGAGCTTATTGCAACTATCTCCAAGAATCTGGAGGAGATGGGGTTATGATCTTTAACAAAACATCTTTGGGAGCCATATCAGTAAGTATTCAAACCGGACCTTTTGGTTCGCAATTGCACCAATCTGATTATTCAAATGAAGGCGTACCTGTTGTTATGCCG
>JAZQZO010000402.1:0-5591 GCA_045634065.1 Acutalibacteraceae bacterium | reverse complement strand
AAAGGCAGGTTACTCACGCGTTACTCACCCGTCCGCCACTAAGTCATAAAAGCTTCACTCCGAAGAGATTCACTTAAATTCTTCGTTCGACTTGCATGTGTTAGGCACGCCCCCAGCGTTCGTCCTGAGCCAGGATCAAACTCTCTAAAATATTGTATTAAACACATTTCTCTGTTTTAATCTATCTTAGAGCTTTGTTCGCTCATTTCGTCATTGCTGACTTACTTTTTTATACTTGGCTATTTTAGCTTCCGTATTACTGTTTGAAAAGTACTTTTTAAAACTCTTCTTGATGGTTCTTTACCATCGAATCTCGGGTTCCTTTTTCTTATCTCGTTGTTTAATTTTCAAGGTCCAATCGCTCGCCCTCTCTCGAGGACAGCTCAAAGAGTATATCACATACTCTCTCTCTTGTCAATACTTTTTTGAAAGTTTTTTCAGATTTTTTCAAATCTTTTTTCTTTCACCGTTTCTTGACTTTTTTTGCTCTCCTACGAGTATCTCTCGCTGAGAGCTTGTATATATTATCACCTCATCCTGCTTTTGTCAACACTTTTTACAAACTTTTTTGTACATTTTTCACTATATCTGCACCTTTGTATACTCGTTGCCGGGTGTTTTTGTGTGCTGCCAATGATTTGGCACTATATCTTGGGTGTGTCCTGCCTTTTCTACTCTTTTGTCTATATGAGGTATATTTATTTTATTAGCTTTTTCCTGTTTATCTCTTCTGTTTTATTTACTTCTTGAAATATTTTCTTTGTTTTTCTTTTTTGTTCTCACACTCCTTATATTGATTACTTTTATGTCACTGCGGAAACTATTCAGCGGCTCCGTAGCCGAATCCATTCGGCACGAGGACGACTCTTATGTCGTCCTCGGAAATCGCATCGCGATTTCACGGAGCCGCTTACCGCCGTCCGAAAGTGGCGGGTTCGAATTCTCCGACATACCTCAGGTCAGTCGCGTTACAATAACACTATGCCATATAATGGCTTCACTCTTGTTGCAGGGCTCTGCCCCGCACCCCGCAAACCTTTCGGAAAAGTTTGACAAAATCCTGCTTCATTTGATATACTCATCTTATCAAGTAAAGGAGAAAATCTATGCGCAATAAATATCTCTTCGCCTATTTTTTAGGCAATGAACCCCATCAGGAAAGAATCTGCTTTGCCGTAAGCGACGACGGCTATCACTTCACTCCCCTTAACGGCAATCAGCCCGTTATCACTCAGACTAAAGGCAAGCAAGGCGTACGTGACCCTTATATCTTCAAAGGTCAGGATGAATACTATTATATAGTCGGCACGGATATGAAGTGCATCGAGGGTTGGGAGGCAAATCACGCTCTTGTCACCTGGCGCAGTAAAGACCTTATCAACTGGACAGATGAAACCATTATAGATATGTTCGATCTCGGTGGCGATTTCGTTGGTACCACCAGGGCTTGGGCACCTCAGGCAATATGGGATGAAAAGGCAAATATGTATATGCTTTATTGGGCCCACTCAACAAAAGAACACAACACAGCCGGTATGTACTACGCCCACACATCCGACTTCAGAACTATAACCACACCTAAGCCACTTTATTGCAGATATTGTCAGACCATCGACGGTGACATTATTTATAATGAAAAAGAGAAACTTTATTATCTCTATTTCAAATATGAAGAGAATCAGACTATCGCTTATGTCACCAGCGAGAATCCTACAGGCCCATATAAAGATGAGCCGATTGAAGTATCACTTGCACCCTCAGGAGTTGAGGGCAGTGAGATGTATAAAATTCAGGGCACGGATAAATGGGTAATGATAATGGATGAATACAGCAAAGGCAGATTCTTTATGCAGGAAACTACCGACTTCCATAATTATAGCGTTGTCTCCGATTATGATATGGACTTCGGCCCACGCCACGGCAGTGTGACAGCAATCACAACAGAAGAATATGATAATCTCATAAATCACTTCGGCAGATAAGCAAAAGACCACTTCTCGAAAATTAAAGAGAAGTGGTTTATTTATATACCATTATAATAAGGGCAAAATATTATCTTTTGAAAAAGCCGGGTTTTCGTATACCATAGTGTATAGCATTTCTAAATTTTCTTCGCTGTACTCTATTTCCTTGGAATAATTCTTTGCTAATATACTGCATTTTTCACCGTCAAGCACCTCACCCTTGAGAAGCTCTCTTTCGTACATAAGTTTAACCGCAACTACACTCAAGGCCATAAGAAAAGCCTTTGAGATAATCTCCTCATCATATACACCCTTGAGAAAATACCGCCATATAAAATAAACAGCAATATTTTCGAATCCTCTTTCGGCATCTTCATCAAGAGAGATATTCCTTTTATCGTTATCCATATCATCAATTAAGTTTTGCAGATATTCCCGCCAATTATCATCTATAGGCTCAAGCTCTTTAAAGCTCTCAAGAAAACCTTTCACATCAGCCTCACCCTCTTCGGCAGAGTCCTGTATCTTTATATGAATTTTCTCATAGTTATAGTTGTCAATCATAAACTGTACTTCAATTGCATAACTGAGAATCGATGATATTTTGCATTTAAGAGACAGCTCCTCATTCTCCATAGTATCAATAATCTCCTGCCTTGCAAAATAAAGCACATCATAAAGCTCCTCATTATAATCGTCACAGCCCTCGTCGTCACAAGGAATATCATAAGTAGCAAACTTTTCCCGGTTAGTAACTATTATTCTCGCTGCCTCTTCGCAACAAAGACCTATACCACCCTCTTTAATATCACTGAACCACTCGAAATATCTTGGGTGATCACTGCAAATCTGACAAAGTTTATCTTCTCCTGAATTTATAATTATTTCGCAAAGGTTTTCACCATTGAGAAACGGGCATCTTTCATCTTTTAACTTGAAAGAACACACCTCTCCCCAACAGATATTATCTCTTAGCTTTTCACCGAATTCACCTTTTACATTCTTATAGTACTCTGCCGAAGAGGGATCTATGTCTATTTCCCAACCGACACAGCAATTGTCTTTGCACTTATCGGCAATACATTTAAACTCTTTGCAATAAACAGGCATTTTTAAAATCATTTACTTCACCCTCGCTTTATAGCTTCCATTTTACCACAACAGACAGCAAAATTAAAGATTTTTTAGTAAAACTGTTCTTAAAGCTACCTTTGACAGTTAGTAAATTCTGTAAAATTTATCATTGATAAAAATGCTATACTATTATATAATACAAAATGAATAATTATGTTTGGAGGTTCTCTATGAAAAACTTACGCAAACACATACTGCTTATTCTGGCAATTTTAACTCTCTTCTCAGTTACAGCACTCAGCAGCAGTGCAGTTGATGTCAGCAACACTTCTGTTGATACCATCGGAAATACTTTTGCACGCAAAGCATATGAAGTGGTTATTTCCGGAGAAGGCTTTAATCTGCCTAAGAGAAAGACTATGCAGCTTCACGCAGAGGTAACAGGCGTTTCAACCCAGCCATCCCTCACTTGGACTTCTTCTGATGAAACCGTTGCAACTGTAGATTCAAACGGTAAAGTTAAAGCAAAGAACGTCGGCAGAACCCTCATAACAGCAAAAGCCAATGTTGCCGGAAGAACAATTGAAGGCTATTACAGCATCAATGTGGTAACAGGCAACAGCGCCATCAAGTCATTCCTGGTTAATCATCAGCTTGCCAGCTATCAGTACAGCTATGTTGATGACTATTTCTATACCAATGACAAAGATTGTTGGCAGGATACCTTCGGATATGCAAGAATATATGATCTTGCCGCTCCCTATGTAGTTTTGGAATATGACTATACACGTGTATTTTTCAACTATGAAGACCGCGATTTTATGATCCAGCTTTGGAAAGGTCAGTACGGTTATGTTTTCTACGGTGCTGAAATAGGCATCTATACAAAAGATCCCTCAGAAAAAGAAGTAGGTATGCTCACTTTCTACGGTAAGGCAGAAGAAGAATATTGGCCTGAAATAGAAATGACTGTTTATCATCAGAATCTCAGCGGCGAATGGGAGCGCGAGTTCACCAGAGAGCGTGATAAGTATTGGTGGTGCACAGGCTTCAAGCTCGGTCATCTGAGAGATGTTGAGCCTGCGGATGAACTGAGAATGGTTGCAGAAATCAAATTCAAAGATACTGTTATGGCTAAGAAGTTCGGTATGGGATTGAGAGACTGCGGTCTTACTAAGGTGAAAAAGCTTTCCGACCTGGATAATGACACCTATTACAGAAAAGGTTCTACAGTTCACATTCGTTGGCAGAACATCTCAGAAGCAGAAAACACTATGCCTATTAAGGTCTCTGCAGCAGCCCTCTTCGGTTTCAACTTCCTTGCTATTCTTATGGCTGGCCTGTTTATGATGGGCTTCGGTTCATTAGCTCTGATATTTATACTGTAAAAATTAAAGTCCTCAGTCTGATCTGAGGACTTTTTCTTTCGCATTAAAGAAATTTATATTTTCCGTAATATTCCTTATATCTTTCTATAGCTTCGTTGATAATTCTTTCAGCTTCTTCTCTGCCCTTAGCTTCATCGATAACCGTTGTCTTGTTTTCAAGAGTTTTATACACAGAGAAGAAATGAGTCATTTCATCGAAGATATGCTTGGGGAGCTGAGAAATATCGGTATAGCCGTTATAAGTGGGGTCGCCTGCGTGAATGGCAATAATCTTATCGTCAGCTGCACCGCTGTCAAGCATTGTTATCACACCTATGGGATAGCACTCTGCCAGTACCATTGAATCTATTTTTTCTGAACAGAGAACAAGTACATCGAGAGGATCATTGTCTGCGGCATATGTGAGAGGGATAAAACCGTAGTTTGCAGGATAATGAGTTGATGTGTGCAGTACTCTGTCGAGACGAAGAAGACCTGTCTTTTTATCGAACTCGTATTTCATTTTGCTTCCCTTGCTGATTTCTATTACGGCGTCAAAGGCTTTTGTGGAAACTCTGTCAGCACTTATATCATGCCATACGTTCATATAAATTACCTCCGATAAAATATTTTTAGTTTACTTAAAAATGATAGCACAAAAGAGTTGAAAATTCAATAAAAACTTTTTTTATGTTTAGTATTGACAACGCCAATGTTTTATGATATCATACTTAGGCTAAATCCAATTGCGCTGTTAGCTCAGCTGGATAGAGTGTCTGGCTACGGACCAGAAGGTCAGGGGTTCGAATCCCTTACAGCGCGCCATAAGAAAATGAGGTTACACGAAAGTGTAACCCTTTTCTTTTTATACAGAACTTTTAAAAAGGATAATAACTGATGAGGGATTCGAACAAGGAGGGAGCATGCGAAGTATGCGGAAGAACACAGCCCGGTGGACTGTTTTCGCCGACGTGGCAACGAGCGAAGCGAGGCGATAGACGCGGGAGCGTCGGACTAAAATCCCTTACAGCGCGCCATAAGAAAATGAGGTTACACGAAAGTGTACGCCTTTTCTTTTTATACAGAACTTTTAAAAAGGATAATAACTGATGAGGGATTCGAACAAGGAGGGAGCATGCGAAGTATGCGGAAGAACACAGCCCGGTGGACTGTTTTCGCCGACGTG
>JAZQZO010000401.1:0-7033 GCA_045634065.1 Acutalibacteraceae bacterium | reverse complement strand
CGAAGGAAGCCCTCTTTATCTGCATCGAGAATCATAACTAAAGACACTTCAGGCAAGTCGAGACCTTCACGAAGAAGGTTAATTCCTACAAGTACATCAAACTCACCGAGTCTGAGGTCACGGATGATTTCCATTCGTTCAATTGTATCAATATCGTAATGCATATATCTGACCTTGATGCCGAGATCTGTCAGGTACGCTGTAAGAGCTTCTGCCATTTTCTTAGTCAGAGTAGTAATAAGCACACGCTCTTTACGGGAAATTCGGATATTAATCTCACTGAATATATCATCCATCTGACCGTCTGTCGGTCTGACACTTATAAGGGGATCGAGAAGACCTGTTGGTCTGATAACCTGCTCAACTATGTTACAGCTTTTTTCCTTTTCGAAGGCACCCGGGGTTGCGCTTACAAATATTTTTTGTCCTACTTTGCTGTAAAATTCATCGAAAGTCAGCGGTCTGTTATCGTATGCAGATGGAAGTCTGAAACCAAAATTGATAAGGCTGTCTTTTCTTGATCTGTCACCGCCATACATTGCTCTGACCTGAGGTAACATTACGTGGGATTCATCAACAAACAGCAGAAAATCATCAGGAAAATAGTCGAGAAGAGTGAAAGGAGCCTCTCCTGCGGGTCTGCCAGACATAATTCGCGAATAGTTCTCGATGCCTTTGCAAAAGCCCGTTTCTCTGAGAAGCTCGAGATCGTTGAGGGTTCTGTCTTTGATTCGCTGAGCTTCAAGCAATTTGCCTTCTTTTGTAAATTCAATATATCGTTGACTCATTTCATCGTGAATCTCTTCAAGTGCACCTTCGAGTTTTTCAGGTGAAACAACATAATGAGACGCAGGATAAATAGCCACGTGTGAAACACTGTTTTTAACTTCACCGGTCAGAGGATTGATCTCGCTGATACGATCAATTTCATCACCGAAAAACTCAACTCTGATAGCTGTATCAGAAGTGTAAACAGGATATATTTCAACCACATCACCACGTACTCTGAATTTGTTTCTGACAAAGTTGATATCATTTCTTTCATATTGAATTTCAACTAATTTAGCTATAAGCTCTTCCCTGCTTTTTTCAGCCCCGACACGAAGTGAAATTACCATATTGCGATAATCAATAGGGTTACCGAGAGTGTAAATGCAAGATACACTTGCTACAATGATCACATCTCTTCTTTCGGATAATGCCGACGTTGCAGAGTGTCGCAGTTTATCAATTTCATCATTAATTGCAGAGTCTTTTTCTATATAGGTATCAGTAGTCGGAATATAAGCTTCGGGTTGATAATAATCGTAATAAGAGACAAAATATTCCACAGCATTATCAGGAAAAAACTCTCTGAATTCACTGCAAAGCTGATACGCAAGGGTTTTATTGTGCGCCAGGACAAGAGTTGGTCTGTTAAGCTTTTCGATAATATTAGCCATTGTAAAAGTCTTACCGGAACCCGTTACACCCATCAAGGTCTGCTCTTTATAGCCTTTGTTTACCCCTTCAACAAGCGCATCAATTGCTTCGGGCTGGTCACCTGTGGGTCTGAATTTAGATACAAGTTTAAAGTCAGCCATACTCTACTCCTTTCGTACAAATGTTCGATTTATTATACTACAATTATTAGTAAAAATCAACTGTTTATTATAGAAAATCACTCTGAAATTAATCAGAGTGAAATATTGTTATTCATCTTCATTTATAAACGTGAGTGGGTCCGCACCATAAAACAGATGTATATGGGCAGGTGATTTAATCATTGAAAAATAAGATTTATCAGTAACAATAATATGGTCAGTAAGTTGCACCTTAAGAAGTTGAAGCAGTTCACGGGCTGTTTTTGTAGATATTGCATCGCCCTGCGACGGCACAAGACTGCCATTGGGATGGTTGTGAGAAAGTACAACCTTCTTAGCTTTTACTTCTAATACAATAGAAGCGAGTTTCCTTATATCAAAAGCTGATGAGTCAATATCACCGTCGCTGATAACCCTGCAAGCTATTAAACAATCCTGAGCATCCAGACACACAGCATAAACTCTTTCATTGTTTGTATCAAGATAAAAAGGTCTTAAATAATCGGCTATATCTTTAGCATCTGCAAATTGCTTTCTCTTTTTATGCAGATCATTTATATATCTTTTATAGACAGGTAAAAATAAAGTCAACAGACAAGCAGCACTTTCTGTCATACCTTTAACTGAAAGCAGATCAGTTCTGCTCGCTTCGAGTACCCCTGAAAATGAGCCGAAAGTTTCAATTAATGTGTGAGCCAAAGGATTGGTATCTTTCTGCGGAATACCAAAAAACAAAAGCATCTCAAGAATATTATGGTCAGGCATACTTGTGAGACCTGTTTCATAGTACCTTTGTTTTACTTTTTCTCGATGCCCTTTATGTATATTGATTTTTTTACCGTCTTTTACTGAATTATCAGCCATATATACACCTCAAAAAAAGAGCCTGTAACAAGTTACAGACTCTTTAATGCAATATTTAAATGAATCCGCATATTTAAAATTTCGGATTATTAAGGAATAAAACCTTAGATTGAGATTTCAAGTGACATCTTGTACATATCAAGGTCAACTGAATTCTTCATATTGAGAGCTTCAAAGATATCAAAGTCAAGAATCTTTTCTTTCTGCATAGCAACTACACGGTTACCGATACCTTCTTTGAGAAGCTGAACTGCGTGATAACCCATCTGGCTTGCAACAATTCTGTCTTTTGCTGTGGGTGAACCGCCACGCTGTACGTGTCCGAGGATTGTAGCTCTGGCTTCAACGCCTGTTTCAGCCTGAATCTTCTTAGCCATCTCTTCTACGCCACCGATAGCTTCGGAAACGAGAATTACAAAGTGCACTTTATTGCTCTTCTGAGTTCTCTTCATTCTTTCAATAACATCACGCTGGAAATCATAGGGAACTTCAGGAATAAGAGTTGATGTAGCGCCGCAAGCAACACCTGCTGTAAGAGCAAGGTAACCTGCACCTCTACCCATAACTTCAACAACTGCGCAACGGTCGTGTGATTCAGCAGTATCTCTGATTCTGTCAACCATCTGCATAATTGTATTCATCGCTGTATCGTAACCGATTGTGTAATCACAGCAACCGATATCGTTGTCAATTGTGCCGGGGATAGCAACACAGGGAATGCCGTTGAGTGAAAGATCTCTTGCGCCTCTGAACGAGCCGTCACCACCGATAACTACAAGACCTTCGATACCTCTTTCTTTACAGGTATTGATAGCATCTTGAATACCTTCAGCTGTCTTGAATCTTGGGCTTCTTGCTGAATAAAGAATAGTACCGCCTCTGTTTATGATATCTGAAACTGAACGAAGGTTCATTTCATACATATCATTTTCCATAAGACCGTTGTAACCTCTTCTGATACCGTAAACCTTCATACCAAGTTCACAGCCTGCGCGTACAACTGCACGAACTGCAGCATTCATACCGGGAGCGTCGCCACCACTTGTCAATACACCAATTGTTTTTAACATTATTACGTCCTCCTATACTCTATTGTGCTTTGCACTATGAATTTTAACAACATTCATATAGAGTTAAAAATCTTAATAATTAAGCATTACGAATATTATACACTAACTTTAATAAAAGTCAAGAATAATACATAAAATCCGCAAAATTTAACTTCTTACAACAAGATTTTCTTCTCCTGCAATATACTTAAGTTCGTTGATAAGTGCATTATTAAGATTTACACTGCCGATTTTTTCATATTTATTCTCATCAAGATAATAAGCGTAAACCGGAAATCCACCCTGGAAAATATCGATGAGCGTGCTGACCTTTGCCATCTGTGGACAGCTTTTGCTTTCAAGACGCAGGAAAATACCTTTACGCTGTTTTTTCTCAGGCTTAGAATCATCTTTAAGTATGTTTTTGGGATTCGGTTCAATAGTTTCACATATGATTGTAGTTTCCTTATCCTCTCTCATACTAAGGCGACCGCCTATAAGAATAATATTGCCCATTTGAAGGTGTTGTACTCGTTCAGCGTACTGTCTTGCAAAAACAATGCACTCAATTGAAGCACTCATATCCTCAATTGTAACAAAACACATCGTACTGTTATTCTTGGCAATTCGCTTTTCGATCTTGGAAATAATACCGAAAATCCTTACCTTGGAGTTATCTTTGTAACAAGAACCAAATTCATTATCGGAATTCAATATATCAGCTATGCTGTCAGCACCGATTTTCTCCGATATTTCTCTGTACTCGTCCATAGGATGACCTGAAATGTAAAGTCCTGTAATTTCTTTTTCATAAGCAAAGAGTTCACTAAGGGGCATTTCTTCCATTTCAGGTGCAACGAACTCGTTTTCAAAAGAGAAACCGGAGTCAGCATCAAAGAAGCCTATCTGACCGATAACATTCTTATTCTTATCGGCATCAAGGTCAGCAACAATTTTCGGAAGCATATAAAGCATCTGCCGTCTGTTCATATCAAGACCGTCAAGGGCACCGCTTTTAATAAGACTCTCAACTGCTCTTTTGTTGAATTCCTTTGAATAAACACGCTTGCAGAATGAATAGAAATCAGTATATTTACCACCGCTTTCGCGATTGTCAATAATTGTTTTAATGAACCCTCTGCCGAGATTTTTTATTGCAAGAAGACCGAATCTGATTGCACCGTTTTTAACTGTGAAGCCTTCAAATGAGCTGTTGACACTCGGTGCAAGAACTTTTATTCCGAGACGGGTACACTCTGCAATATAGTTTGAAACCTTGGTCGATGAATCAAGTACACTTGTGAGTGTTGCGGCCAGAAGCTCACAGGGATAATGACACTTAAGCCAGGCTGTCTGATATGAAACAAAAGCATAAGCTGCCGCGTGAGACTTGTTGAAGGCGTACTTGGCAAAATTTGACATCTCATCAAAAATTGCATTTGCCGTTTCGGCAGAAACCCCTTTTTCAAGAGCTCCGTGACATTCGGTTTCACCTTTATCATTCTTCAGACCATAAATGAAATTCTGTCTTTCTTTTTCCATAACATCGAGCTTTTTCTTAGACATAGCTCGTCTTACAAGGTCAGCTCTACCGTAGGAATATCCTGCGAGCTTGCGACAGATTTCCATTACCTGCTCCTGATAAACCATACAACCGTAGGTGACATCGAGTATGTCTTTGAGAAGCTCAGTTTTGTACTTAGTATCCTGAGGATTATGTCTGTTGTGGATATAAGTGTCAATTGAATCAGCCGGACCCGGTCTGTAAAGTGAAATTACAGCTATAAGATCTTCAAGACTTTGCGGTTTAAGTCTCGAAAGCACACTGCGCATACCGCTTGATTCATATTGAAAAACTGCATCAGTTCTGCCTTGAGAAAGCATTTCAAAGGTGGCAGGGTCATTGATATCGATATCGTCAAGATTAAAATTCGGATTGCTTTTCTTGATAAGCTTCACTGCATCATCAATAACAGTGAGAGTACGAAGACCAAGGAAGTCCATTTTGAGAAGTCCTAAATTTTCAAGGGTCACCATTGTGAACTGTGTCACAACACTTTCGTCATTGACTGCAAGCGGCACATAGGATGAAACAGGGTCACGGGTGATAACTACGCCTGCAGCGTGAGTTGAAGCGTGACGAGGCATACCCTCAACTTGTCTTGCATAATCAAGCAGTTTCTTGATTTCATCATTGGTAGAATAAAGACGCTTCAAGTCTTCAGAATATTTCAAAGCTTTGTCAATTGTAATCTTAAGTTCGTTAGGAATTGCTTTTGCAACTTCGTCAACGACATTATATGGCATTCCCAGTACTCTGCCGACATCCCTAACAGCAGCTCTTGCTGCCATAGTACCGAAAGTAACTATCTGGGCTACGTGGTCACTGCCGTATTTGCGAATAACATAGTCAATGACTTCCTGACGGCGCACATAGCAGAAATCAATATCAAAGTCGGGCATACTTACTCTTTCAGGGTTGAGAAAACGTTCGAAAAGAAGATTATATTTAAGTGGGTCGATGCCCGTGATGCCGATGCAATAAGCTGCAAGAGATCCTGCACCCGAGCCTCTTCCGGGGCCGACGGGAATGTTTCTGCTTTTAGCGTAACGTATGAAATCGTGAACTATGAGGAAATAGTCAACATAGCCCATTTTATTTATGACACCAAGTTCATAGTTGAGCCTGTCAATATATTCTTGTGGCGGATTGTCGCCAAGATGTTTGTTAAGCCCGAAGAAACACTGATTTTTGAAGTATTCGAAGTGGTCCATATTATTAGGTACTTCAAAATGCGGGAGTTTAGTGTTGCCGAACTCAAATTCAACATTACACTGCTGCGCTATAATCTGAGTGTTATCAATAGCCTGAGGCAGCTCAGGGAAAGCCTGTCTCATTTCATCTTCAGTTTTAACATAGAATTCATCTGTTGAAAATTCTAGTCCTGTTTCCTCACCTAAGGTGTGGTTTGTCTGAATGCAGATAAGTACTTGCTGAACCGAGGCATCTTCTTTACTGATATAGTGCGCGTCATTGGTAGCTACGAGAGGCACTCCTGTCTCTTTTGAAAGTCTGACAAGGTCAGGCATAATATCAAGCTGTTCACGAAGTCCGTGATTCTGAATCTCAATATAATAGTTTCCTTCACCGAAAAGATCACGGTACCACTCTGCTATCTCTTTAGCCTTATCATACTCCCCTCTCATAAGCAGTTGGGGAATTTCACCTGCAAGGCATCCCGATAATGCTATAAGACCTTCGTGATGTTCCTCTAAAAGTTCGCGGTCAATTCGTGGCTTAGTATAAAAGCCTTCAGTCCACGCCTTGCTTACCATAGCAATGAGATTCTGATAGCCTACGTTATCTTTACATAAAAGGACAAGATGGAAACGCTGTGAATCAAGTCCGTGTACCTTATTATGTCTTGTTCTTTCGGCTACGTAACATTCACAACCGATAATTGGTTTTATGCCCTTTTCTTTTGCAGCTTTATAGAAATCAATTGCACCGTACATTACGCCGTGGTCGGTGATTGC
>JAZQZO010000400.1:0-18128 GCA_045634065.1 Acutalibacteraceae bacterium | reverse complement strand
CTTTCAAATTTCGCCCTCAGCTTCAGCAAGAAGCATATAACCTACTACGGGTGTTGATGTGTCACCGTAAAAGCTGTAGCCCTTGAAAGAGATTCCGAGCTGTTCCTGAACCTTGCCTGCAGCCCAGTCAACCATCTGAGTAGTTGTCTTTTCGTTGGCGATATTCATAGCAAGATTGTTTCTGTAAAGGAATTCCATCTTGGGAGTCTTGTTATAGAAGCCTGTGATACGTACAACGTCTTCAATCTTATAACGGTAAAGACCTGAATGATTGGTTACGACGATTTCGTATTCCTTGCCCTCTTCAAGCTGATCAAGAGTCAGAAACTTTCCGCTTTCGGGATCATCCATAGGAATAAATTCGAAGAATACTGACTTGGGCATAAGAACAGCGTCGTTAACGTTGAGTTCAATTGGCATCGCCATATAACCCTCGGCAGCAGCATAACCCATATTGTGAATGGGAGCATCACCGATATATCTTCTGAGCTTGTTTACATAGAACTGAAGAGTTGAGCCTACCATACCGTATGACCACATAAATTTAGGCCATACTCTTGGAGCGATGGGTGTATCAAAGCCCTTTTCACATTCTCTGCGGATTTCAGCAGCTCTCTTGGGGTTGGGCTTGAATTTCTTTTCCCACTTAGCTCTAAGCTCAGGGGGACATTTGATGCTGGGGTCAATAGTACCTTTTTCGATATCATTACATACAAGTTCCCAATTAGCTTCAAAGAACTCGAACATAATGGTAAGGAGAGTTACAACCATTGAACCGATATATGTAACATCTCTGTTTTCAAGAGCAAAACGAAGATGGAAATATGCTGAGTCAACTGCATCCTCATTTTCAGGATACATAAAATCGTTGGGAGTTGTCATAAAGAACTCTGAAATAGGCTTGAGATAGGTAAAGGGTACCTGACCTGCGCCGTTGCACATTTTGCCGTCTTTCATCTTATGACCCGTGAGAATAATTGCAACAGTACCAACCTGCTTGGGGAACTTGATGCCCTTCTTGCCGAACCAGAGTGATGCACAAGCAGGAGTTGCAGCAAAACCTACAGACTGCATATAGAAAAGGTCTCTGCCTGACTTAGGAAGAATCTTAGGTCTGCCTACTGAACCTGATGATGAACAGTAACGGTGACATTTTGCAGCCATAATAAGGTTTTCTTCACCGTCAATCATACGGTCAACGTAATCTGCGTAATCGTCATAGGTTGTAAGGGGTACGATTCTCTGGAAATCTTCGATTGAGTGAATTTTATCAAAACCGATTTTCTTTCCGTATTCTGTATTTTTATTTTTCTCGATAATGCTCATAAGGAGCTTTTCCTGTGTTTCACCGGGAATCTGTGAATATTTAGCTATACTCTTAAATACGGTTTTACCAAGTAATACACCAAGGTCAGAAAGTGCCATTTTAGTTACCTCTCTTCATAAATATTTTTATAATATATCAATACAAACCGAACCAACATTTAGTATACCATCTGTAACAGACAAAGTCAATTAAATATTAAAAAAATGTTCACATTATTACTTTGTGTACCAAAGAAAACACATTAGCATTTTCTGTCGCCAAATAAACAATCTCCTCACCTTTTGCGACTTGTTGTCGGGTTACGGCAAGGAGATTGTTTTAACTTGTATATTTTTTGCAAACTTGAAGAAAGCCTTGATTTTACCCCTCATTCTCCAGCAAGGTTTCCTCAGAAGCCCTGTTGCCCCGTAGCATTAAAGACTCTTTTTGCTCGAGGGCGAATTTTTTAAATTTGCGGTGTTTGAAAAGATAAATGATTATCAAAGGTATATCCGCAAGAAGCCAGGCAGCAGGTCCTGCATAGCATATTGCATCAAAACCGAGAGCAGGTGTGAGAATAAACGCTACACCGAGTCTGCCGAAAAATTCACCGATACCTGCAATGGAATTTGCATAGGTAAAGCCAAGGCCCTGAAGTGTATTTCTCATAACAAATAGTATGGCAACAAGACTGTAACATTGAGCAATTGCGAGTATATATCTCTTTGCCGCCGCCATAATTTCAGGACTCATATCTGTAGAGAAAACGGAAACTATGGGCTCTGAGATAACATAGAGAGTTATACTCATAGCCACAGAGACAAGCAAGTCAAGGAAAAATATCTTTCTGACAGACTTTATTATTCTCTCATAATTCTTAGCCCCGTAATTCTGACCCACAAAAGTCTGAGTTGCGACACCTAAGCCCGACATAGGAATATTGGTAATACCTTCTACCCTGCCTGCTGCAGTGAAACCTGCAATAACGTTGGTACCGAAAGAGTTAACTACACTCTGAAGACACATTGAACCGATTGAAGTTACCGTAAACTGAATTGACACGGGTATGCCTAAACTGATTTGTCTCCACGCCGTTTTCAAGTCAAGACGAAGATCTTTGCGAGATATGCTGACTTCTTTATTGAAGCGAAGAACATATAATCCATTGAGTACACAGGCTGTGAGGTGCGATATGAGCGTAGCTATCGCAGCACCCTCAACACCCATTGAGAAAGTCTTGACAAATAGCAGATCAAGAACAAAGTTCACAACCACACTGACACAGAAGAAATAAAGAGGTTTCTTGCTTTCACCGACACTTCTTGAAATAGCCGTGAAATTGTTTGAAAGCATTTGTATAGGTACACCGTAATAAAGGATATTTATATATGACGATGAAAGGTCAATAATCTCGTCAGGGGTACCCACGAGTCTGAGAAGTATGGGAGATATGATATGAGATGTAATCATAATTATACATCCTACAAGAAATGCGAGAACTATACCGCTGCCTGCAAACTTTGAAAGTTTTTGCTTATCCCCCTCACCGAAAGCGTGAGAAACAGGTATAGAAAAGCCTGTAGTCAGTCCCAAAGCCGCACCGATAACAAATGAATTTATCGGACCTACTGAGCCTACAGCTGCAAGTGCCTGCTCACTGACATATCTTCCGACAATTATATTGTCAACCAGTGAATAGTTATACTGCAGCATCGACGATGCCATTATAGGCAAAGCAAAAATTATTATGCTTTTTATGGGACTGCCTTCCAGCATTGAATTGCGTCTGACCATATAAATTATCTCCTGAGAATTAAAAATCCATTGTATTATACTCCTGAGAAAAATAATGTCAATATTTTTTGACTACAAACCAAACAGATTTTATATATTGATAAAATTGTTGACAATGGCTTTTTGTTTTGCTAAAATTAACCCGTTATATTAAGATTTTGCAACTGCAAAACAGGGGGAATCAAATTGAAAAGAATATCAAGTTGGATTTTATTAATTGTTGAGGCAATACTCTTCTGCACCTTTGTTACAATGGACATTATGAGTCTTGACGGCGAAAATATAGTCAAGTTCATAGCCATCTCTCTTGTAGGTATTTTCGGACTTCGCGCAGGAAAGCAAAGAGATAATATAGTGGTAACAATTGCACTTCTTTTCACTATGCTGGCAGACGTTTTCCTTATACTTATAGGAAACTTTGTTGCAGGTGTAGCTGTGTTTATCTGCGTTCAGACCTGTTACACTGTCAGATTCTCATTTATGAGCGGCAAGCCTCTTGTGGGCGAACTTCTCAAAAGACTTCTTCCCGGACTTATCCTTGGTGGTCTCGCTACATATTTCTTAGGCATCAATGTCGGTATCGTTGTAGCTTATGCCTGCAGTTTTGCAGTCAACTTTGCTCACGGCTTTGAGCTTCAATTTCTCAAGCCCTCACCCAGACACCTGAGATTCGCAATCGGACTTTTCCTCTTTGCTTGTTGTGATCTGTGTGTTGGTATCACCAACCTCAAGCCCGGCTTTATGACAGAGCAGATGATAAGAAACGCTGAGGTTATGACCTGGATTTTCTATCTGCCAAGCCAGTTGCTTATTCTCTCAACAACCGATTCCCTGAGCTTCAGAAAAAATTAAATTGATCAGATAAACCAAAAAGGAACGGCCGGACCGTTCCTTTTCTATTTGTGTTTTTATGCTGTTTTGTCGAGCTTTGATATGAGTGTCTTGTAGATATATCTGAAACTGATGAGTGATACTGTCAGTGACATAAGTTCTGCTATGGGGAATGCGAACCACACATAATTAAGCACACCTGTTTTTGAAAGCAGATAAGCCGCAGGCAGCAGCACAATAATCTGTCGGCAGAAAGAGACGATTGTTGCAAAGTGACTCTTGCCGAGAGCCTGGAAAGATGAACCAAGGCTGATATTTGCACCTGCAAGAACGAAGATTGTGCTGATAATGCGAAGTGCCGGAACACCGATACTTATCATATCGTCACTTGCTTTAAACAGTCTCAGCATTGTCTCAGGCATAATCCACATAAGAGCAGTGCCCACAGCCATAATCGACACAGCAATTGTGCAAGCAAATTTGAGAGTTGAAGTAATTCTTTTCTTATTCCTTGCACCGTAATTGAATGCAATAATAGGAATAACACCGTTGTTCAGACCGAATATAGGCATAAACACGAAGGACTGCAATTTGAAATACACACCGAAAACTGCTGCCGCTGTAGTTGAGAAGCTGAGAAGAATCTTGTTTAGGAAAAAGGTCATACAAGAACCGATACCAACCATTATAATCGAAGGAACACCGATTTTATAGATATCACCGATCATTCTGAAATCGGGTCTGAAGCCTTTCAATGAAATCTTAACCTCTTTGTTAAACTTCTGGTTAAGGATAATACCCACGATAAAAGCAATAATCTGACCGATAACAGTTGCAATAGCCGCGCCCTTAGCTTCAAGACGAGGGAAAGGTCCGATGCCGAGAATAAGAAGCGGGTCAAGGATAATATTGATAATAGCACCTGTAAGCTGAGTAGCCATTGAAAGGGTAGTCTTACCTGTAGCCTGCATAAGTCTTTCCATTGTCACCTGTCCGAAAAGACCGAAGGATACCGCACAAACAATTGAAAGATAGTCTGTTCCGTAGGCAAAAATGGGAGAATCTGCCTCGACCTGAGTCTTAAAGAAAAGTTTTGTGCCGAAAAGGCCGAATAAAAGGAAGATTATTGAGCTGAAAGCTATAAGAAATACACCGTTATTGGCAACCTTGTTTACTCTTTCATAATCTCTTGCACCCAGATTTCTTGAAAGAAGAGCGTTGATACCTACGCCGGTACCCGTAGCAACACCGATCATAAGATTCTGTGCCGGAAAAGCAAGAGATACTGCTGTGAGAGCATCTTCGCAGACCTGAGCTACAAATATGCTGTCAACAATATTATAGAGCGCCTGAACGAGCATTGATATCATCATAGGAACACTCATACTGATAACCAATTTTTTTATAGGCATAACGCCCATTTTATTTTCTTTTTGCATTTTATTCCTCCTGACTCAAATTCACTTTTCATATTATAGCACTATTAGAATTTAAAATCTACAGTTTTCAGCAAAAACCTTTGTCTATTTTGCTCGTATAAAGATATATGATTATGTGAATTTTGCCTAAATAATTGTAATATCTGTCAAATATATTCCTTTTATATTAGGCATCTATACAAAATAACAACACATTATTTTCTTTTATTTAAATATTCCGATAATTGTGATATAATTAAATAGATTTTATGAATTTCAGGAGGCGTCAAAATGAAAAAAATAATCGCGCTGATTTTAACACTTACTCTTATATTTTCTGTAATCAGCAGTGCTTCTGCAGCTGTTGATTGGAGCGAAAGCAAGGTCGTTTCTTCGATGAACTTTGCCACAATCTCAGACCCTCACTTTTACCCCGAAAGTCTGATGAGTGACAGCAAAGCCTGGGATGATTATTGTAAGAGTACAACCAAAATGCTCTCAGAATCTGAAACTATGGTCAGAACTGCCATTGAAACAGCTATGACAAGAAATCCGGAGCTCAAATATATTCTCATTCCCGGTGATATGACAAAAGACGGTGAATATGAAGCTCATACAGCTTTAGCAGCAATTCTGGAAGAATATGAAGAAAAATACGGTGTGGAATTTCTTGTAACCACAGGTAACCACGACATCAACCAGGCTAAATCCTCTTCTTTTGCAAGTGGCAAAGAAGAAACAGCAAGGTCTCTTCAGGCTGATGAATTTGCTGATGTTTATAAGAACCTTGGTTATGATCTTGCTTTCACCCGTTATGCAAAAGACAATGCTCAGATTCTCAACGGCCTTTCCTACGCTGCTGACCTTATGGACAACGATGGGAAATATACCTATCGTCTTATAGTTATTGACTCTTGTAAATATCAGTTTGACAGTGAAACCCCCGGTAAAGATACCAGCGGTGCAGTTACACCTGAGCTTATGGCGTGGGTTAAAAACCTTGCCGAAGATGCTTATAAAAGCGGTAAGACTCCTATGGTTATGATTCATCACGGTCTTGCAGCTCATATGGAAACCGAACCTTCAATTACCCAAGCATTCCCTCTCGACGACTATATGAATGTAGCTGAACAGTTTGCTTCCTGGGGAATTAACTATGCTTTCTCCGGTCATCTTCACACTGACGATATTTCTTCAGTTGTCAACGATGACGGCGAAGTGCTCTACGATATTGAGACTGCTTCAGTTACAGGCTATCCCTGCACTTACCGTGAAATGACAATCAATACCTATAAAAGCGGTGAAAGCGAAATGAGCTTTGACAGCGTTGCCTTTGATGAAGCTGTAGCTTTTGAATACGACGGTATAACCTATGAAAAGGGCACTTACGGTGTAGAAGTTTTCCATAAATCTTTTGGCGGTCAGATAAGTGCAGACGGTAAGGCTAGCGCAAATGATTTCTTTATGGCCCTTGTAAACAGTTTGGTTTATAAGTATATCGACTCAATCAAGGAATGTGGAAGTATCAGTGAATTTCTCAAGACTATGAACCTTGACCTTAAAGCTATTTTAGACTCTTTCCTTTCACCTTATATCGGTGACGGCATCAAACTTGGCGGATACAATATTTTCAGCACCGATAATATAATGTGGTTTATTGATGATCTCCTCGGTCAGATATATGACCTTTATATCGAAGATGAAGAAAAGCTTTATTCTCTTCTTGAATATATCATCAACGAACTTACCACCATCCAGGTTTCCGATGTACCTTGCACAAAATATATTGAGAAATTCGGCTTTGGTGACAAAAACAGACCCGGCAATCTCGGAGATCTTGTTCTCACCGTTCTCGCAAGCTGGTATGCAGGCAATGAAACAAATGAAGACGACCCCTTTATTCAGGACGCTATCAAAAAATTCTCTGAAGCTGAAATCGTCGAAAATCTCTTCAATAAAATCGTTGACTTACTGTTACACACACTCATCGAAGATAACATTCTGGCAAAACTCGAAATCAGAATTGATAAATTGATGAACGATGACTTCATCGGCAAAAAAATGGGTGAAGGCGTCAATTATCTTCTTTCCTATGTTCTCAAGGGTGACTTCACATATATGAATCTCGTCAATACAGTTTTCGCCCTCGGTGTACTCCCCTATAAAGATATCTACGATATTCTCGATCAGGAGCTTATTCAGAAATATCTCACTTTCAGCCAGTTTGAGGGTGTCGGTGCCTTTGCTGCATTTGTATTGAACGACTTCACAAACGACGTTATGCCTAAGCTTAAAGGCGATTATGATGTTACATATTCAACAGAAAAGGTAGAAGTACCCGTTACAAGAGAAAACTACCGACTTCCTACAATGGTCAGCGTAACCTTAGGCGAAAGCGATGATGAAGCTGTTATCAGTTGGTTCTCAAAATCTACGGTTGACGGCAATATTGAAATATATAAATCAGATAAAGAGCCCTCCTTTAAAGGCAAGGCAACAAAAACCAAGGATTTCACAATTGAAACAAAAACTGAAACCGTGACCCGCTCATACTACGGTATCGATATCGGTATCATCGGCTTCCTGCCTTATGAATTTGAAATGAACCGTCACACTGTTACCCTTTCAGGTCTCGAAAAAGGTGCAACCTATTATTACCGCATAGGTTCAGAAGAAAGAGGCTGGTGGAGTGATACCGGCAGCGTACGCACACAAGACGGCTCAAAGGATGTAACTTTCCTGCACCTTGCAGACCCACAGTCACAGTCCGAGGCTCAGTACGAAAGAGCCTGGGCAAATGTAACCGACTCAGCCTTTGAGCTTTATCCCGATACGGACTTCATCATCAACACCGGCGATATGGTTGACCACGGCGACAATCAGAAGCAGTGGGCTTGGATGTTCAACACAGCATCTGATAATCTTATGAACACCTATATGATGCCATCTTCAGGCAACCACGAGGGTCACGGAACCAATGCACTTGACAACTATTTTGTACTGCCAAATGTCCCCGAACAGGATAAGACAGGCGGTGTATATTACAGCTTTGACTATAATAATATACACTTTGCAGTTCTCAACTCAGAAAATTTAAACGAAACCGAAGGCCTCAGTGATGACCAGATAAAATGGCTCACAAATGATATGAATGCAAGTGATGCTCAGTGGAAATTTGTAATGCTTCACAAGGCTGTTTATTCTCAGGGTTCACACTATAAAGACGACGATGTCTGTGCTATCAGAGAGCAGCTTCAGGTGCTTATGCCCCAGCTTGACATCGATATGGTTTTCCAGGGCCACGACCACGTTTATATGAGAACGGGTTCTCTTGTAAACAATGCCCACACACCTTATGAAACAGCTTATCTCAGCAACAGTGGCAAGGTCTACAAAACTCAGGTTCAGCCCACTGGTACCACATATGTTATCTCAGGCACCTGCGGTGTAAAGACCTATATTCAGAACGATGTGACCCTGACAGATAAATACTTCCCAAGAGGTGAAAAGATTCTCTCCGTTGATTATCCTATATTCTCAGCTGTGAGAATCGAAGACGGCATTCTTTACTTTGATGCTTACAGCATCACCGACAAAGGTGCTGAAAACATTGACAGCTTCGCTATTCAGAAAGATAAGACTCAGGGTACTGTAGCTGAAGGTTATACTCCTCCTGTGGATGACTCTTCAGAAGAATCAAAGGGTTCTGATGCTATCGGCAAGGCACTTGAATTTATAAAGAAGTTCCTGACTGTTGTTCTGAACATTGCAAAATGGTATATATTCTGAATATAAAATGACGAGCGGGTTAATTCCTGCTCGTTTTTTATGAGTATGCGCTGTTGATAACTTAAAGTTTCTGCAAGAGGTTGGTGCTTTCACGGAGCCGAATTCATTCGGCGACGGAGCCGCCAGCACAAACCAACCCAAATCATTTTAATTGACAAGCAACATCATCCGTACTATAATGTAACTGAGAGATAAACCTATAATCAGGAGGAATATTGATGAAGAGCATAAAACCCGGCAGAGGCCCGTCTATGATGGGCGGTATATCCAGTATATTAGTAGGTATATTCGGTGTGGTATGGACTATCGGCGCTGTTTCTATGGGTGCAGGCGGACTTTTCGGTATCTTTGGTTTAATCTTCATCGCTATGGCTGTTGTTTCAGCAGTGTACAACTTTAAAAATGCTACAAGCAAGAACAGATATTCAACCTTTGATATTACTGACGAACACGAAGAACCCGATCCCTGGAATGAGCGTTTCAGTGGAAAGAAAGACCAAATGCAATTTCCGTTTAACTCCACTGACAGCAAATTCTGCCCCTATTGCGGAACAAGAGTTGACGGTGACTTTGTATATTGCAACAAATGCGGCAAAAAATTACCCTGAATATAAAGATAAAATGCAGGACGAGTAATAGCCCTGCTTATTTTTATTTAACCTTTTCTTTCAGAGATTCGTATATGGCTCTGGTTTCTACTATTGTCTTACCGCTGATAACGATCCTTTCCTCGCCTACACTAATAACCACGCAGCCCGCATCGTCATAGTAGGTATATCTCGTATAGTAACCGAACTCCTCATTTTTGAATTGACCCATAAGAAGTTTCATTGATCCGAATCCACTTGCTCTTAAGCCGTCAACAGTCACTTCACGGAATTCTATATCATCTATGCTGTCATATGGGATACTGATATCGTTATAGTAATCAGCCTGAATTTCAAGGGCAGTATCACCCACTATAAAATCAATGTTGCCTCCGAGCATAAGTACAGGAAGTACAACAGCAAGAACCGCAAGGAAAACTACGGTTATGATTTTATATGATTTGGGCATTGATGCCACAACACTATTTTCGGTACTGTAAGTACCCTCTTTAACCTGCTTTCTATAGTACAGATAAGAATAACATACAGGCAGTACCGCTACAGGTAATATTATACCTATAAGAAGTGTCGGAGCGTATTTTTCAGGCAAGAAAGCACAGGGAATAAGCAGCAGACCGCAGATAAACCACACCTTGCCGCTGAAACGGTGGGTAGCTCGCCAGTTTTCGGCATTTTCAAGAGTCCATTTGATTTTTATACCCATTGTTGCACTTTGCTTACAAGTTGGCAGATAGTTGCCTACAAAAATAAATAAAAATGCTAAAAATCCTACTACCAACATCATCGGGTTAAAAGACATTTCTAAAGTAGAAAAGTACATAAGGGAGTTTACGAAAAGGCTTGCCACAGGCATAATCCAGAAAACAAGTCCCAAGGCTTTAGCAGGCTGTTTTTTATGACCGGGGTCCTTACCTGTTAACCACAAACAAAACAGATGAACAGCGAGTAATACCAAAGGCAACCCGAAAACCAACAAGGCTTTATTGCTCATTGAATCGGGATTTCCATCTATACCTATATGTGACACCACTTCATCAGGAATTTTCTTCCACATTACCACACCGAAAAGAGTCGGTAACAGAATAATAACTGATGAAATAATAGTTTTGAGTTTGTTGTTTTTAATCATTTTCATTATCTCCTTTCAGCTCCGTTATCCAGAGCATAATTTCCTCGAGTACCGAGGCATTGAGTTCATAATAAATATATTTGCCGTCTCGCTCGTCTCTTATAAGGTCAGCTTCTTTCAGCACACTCAAATGCCTTGACACTGCAGCACCACTGACAGGAAATCTTTCTACTATCTCACCTGCAGTAAGTCTACCTTTTTTCAGCATAGATAATACTTCTCGCCTAGTTGGGTCAGAGAGCGCTTTCAGGGTATTCTGTAAACTCAATTTAATCACCTCAATTCATTTTATTTAACATTTAACTTAAATGTTAAATGTATTATAGCACGAGGTTTCAGGTTTGTCAAGATGCAATATTAAAGTTTCTGCAGGCGGCTCCGTGAAAGCACCAAAGGTGCTTTTCGAGGACGCCCTGTAGGTCGTCCTCGCGCCGAATTCATTCGGCGACGGAGCCGCAACCACCCTCTACCACAAACCAAAACAAGCGACAGTAAAACTAACTTCCATAGAATCACTCACCAAAATATGAGATAGACTCCACAAAAAAACCGAGCTGATATAAATCAACTCGGTTTATCTTTTTTATATTGCCCTCGCCGGGCAGACATTCTTTTTGCTTTCGCGGTTAACCGCTCCGTCAGACCTTCGGTCTGCCACCTCTCCTTTCAGGTGAGGCAAGACGAATCAAAAACGCGATATTATTTAACCGTTACTCTGCATTTTGCACTGACACCGTATGCAACGCTGGTTACTGTAATTTCAACAGTACCTGCGCCGACAGCGGTAATAACACCGTCTTTCACTGTAGCGATTTTCTCGTCACCGCTTGTCCACATAACAGCTTTGTCAAAAGCGTTTTCGGGAAGCATCTTAGCTGTAAGAGTAACCTTGCCACCCTTAGCAAGTTCAACCTCTGTCTTGCTAAGCTCAATAGAAGTCGCAGACTCCTTGACGGTAACTGTGCATTCAGCATAAATTTTGCTGTCCTTAGCAGATGCTACCCTGATAGTTGCCTTACCGCTTTTGCTCTGCGCTGTGACTATGCCGTCTTTGACAGTTGCGATTTCTTCATCGCTTGAAGTCCAGACAACTTCAGTTTCATCAGCATCGAGAGGCTGGATTTGAGTTTTCAGTTCAGCACTTTCTTTTTTATCAAGAAGCAGTTCGGTTTTGTCAATACTGAGCTTTTCAATAGACTGAACTGACTTTATGATGCAAATTGCATAGAAGTCGCCTTCCTCAGTTTTTGCAGTGATTATTGCGGTACCTGAGCGAAGAGCTGTAACCGTGCCGTCTTTGACGGTTGCAACCACATTGTCACTTGAAGTCCAGATGACATTTTTATTTGAAGCATCTTCGGGCAATACTTCTGCCGTGACCTTAAGGGTTTTACCTACATATACAGTTTCGCTGTTACTGCTGATTTTTATGCTTTCGGTGTGCTTTTTAACTGTAATCTTACAGCTTGCAGTTACTCCTGTGTCTGCAGTTTTTACAGTGATTGTTGCAGTACCCTGAGCGATAGCTGTAACAATGCCGTCTTTGACGGTTGCAACCTTTTCGTTATCTGTGGTCCAGGTAAGCCCTGTGTTTGTATTATCTTCAGGTAAAACCTTGAACGCGAGATCCTTTATGTCGCCGCAGTATAAAACAACTTCTTTTTCGGGGAAGTTTATTCCTGTACTGTCAACTTTTACATTGACTGTGCATTCGGCAAATACGCCATCATTTGTACTTGAAGCTCTGATTACAGCAGTACCTGCCTTGAGAGCTGTAACCTTACCGTCTTTAGTCACAGTTGCTACTGTTTCATCAGACGACGACCAGATGACAGTCTTATCTGTTGTGCTCTCGGGAAGAACTGTAGCTTTGAGAGTGGTACTCTGACCCTTGCGGATGTTGAAGAGTGTATTGTTGACAATCACCTTTTCCGCAAGAACTATAACATTGACCTTACATTCAGCCATTGTCTTGCCGTCAGAAGCCGTAACCTTGATAACGCACTCGCCTGTTTTAAGAGCAGTCACATTTCCGTCTTTGTCGACCTTGGCAACAGATTCGTCACTGCTTGTGAAAGTCACTGCCTTGTTATATGTGTTCTCGGGAAGCACTGTAGTTTCCAACTTAAAACTTGTGCCTGCGTTGAGAGTTTTCTCTGTATGTGAAAGAGTGATGCTTTCAGGTGACTGTCTTACAGTAACCTTGCACTGTGCTGTCTTACCTGAGTCTTTGGAGGTTACTGTTATGATAGCTTCGCCACCCTTGAGGGCTGTTACACCGCCCTTGGTGTTTACTCTGGCAACGCTTTCATCTGAAGTTGTCCAGATTACACTCAGATCATTTGCATCGGCAGGAGCGAGAGTTGCCGCAAGAGTGAAACTGTCACCGCTGAATACGGTCTTTTCTTTTGCATCGAGAGTAACAGAAGCAACTGCACGCTTAACCTTAACAGGCACTTCAAGCACCACAGCAGGGTCTTGAACGCTCTGAATTATAATCTTTGTTTCGCCCTTGCTGACACCCGTGATATTACCCTCAGCATCAACCGTAGCGATTTTCTCGTCAGCACTACTGAAAGTTACGGCTGTGTTATGTGCCTTTTCGGGAAGAATCGTAACATTGACCTTTGTGCTTTCGTTTTCGTATATGATATATTCGTTCTTGTCAGCTTTGATTCCCTCGGTGCCCTGAAGAACGATAATCTTACAGCCCTTGATAACTTCGCTGTTACCGTCGGCCTTGACTGTGATGAGAGCTTCACCTGCACCCACAGCAGTTACCAGACCGTTTTTGTCAACCTTTGCAACCTTGGTATTTGTGCTTGCAAAAGTTACAGTCTTGATTGTCGCATCTTCGGGGAGTATAGTATAGCCGATCACCTGACTCTTGCCTGTATAAAGAGTCATTTCACCAACAGAGATCTGCATATCCTTAACAGGTTCAATTACTGTCACTGTGCATTTTGCACTCTTGTTGTTTTCCTTGGACTTGACTGTAATTACGGCAGTACCGCAGGAGAGAGCTTTGATAAGACCTGTTTCGCTAACAGTTGCAACCTTTTCATCTGAAGAAGTGAAGGTGTATCCCTTTTCTGTTGCATCTGCAGGCTTGATTGTTGCCTTAAGCTGACCTTCTGCGCCGTTTGCAAGGGTAAGCTCTTTCTTATCAAGAGTGATTGAAGTTACGTGCTGTTTTACTGTTACGGTGCATTTTGCAGTGAAATTGCCCTCAGCAGTCTTGACTGTGATAACAGCTGTGCCTGCCTTGACACCTGTAACAACACCCTTGGAGTTAACTGTTGCCACTGCTTTATTTGAAGTTGACCAGGTTACATTCTGATTATTTGCATCTGAGGGTAATACGGCAGCTTTGAGAGTCACCTTTTCGCCGGCATAGACTACCGATGATTCTGTGAGAGTCACACCAGTCACAACCTGATAAACGGTAATCTTGCACTTAGCTGTAAGACCGTTTTCTGTCTTGGCTGTGATTGTGGCTGTACCCTTGCCTACAGGAGTTACAAGACCGTTTGATGTTACTGTGACAACTTTTTTGTTACTTGTTGACCACTTGACGGTTTTGTTTGTGGCATTAGAGGGTTTCACTGTAGCTTTAAGAGTGAGAGTAGCGTTGGATTTAAGCTCTGCACTGCTCTTATCAAGAGTGATACCTGTTACTGCTCTCTTAACTGTGACTTTACAGCTATCGGTAAATGAACCGTCGCTTGTTGTTACTGTGATAGTTGCAGTGCCGGGATTTACAGGAGTAACAACACCTGTGGAAGACACTTTAGCTATGTTCTTGTTGCTGGTTGTAAATGTCACGGCAGAGTTGGTTGCACCTGCAGGTGACACAGTGGCTTTAAGAGTGAGAGTCTTGCCGAGATAGATTGTTGCAGCAGCCTTATCAAGCTCAACGCTTGTTACTTTCTTTACAACTTCAACCTTGCAGGTTTTCTTAAAGTTGCCGTCTGCAGTTGTAACAGTGATTGTTGCTGTACCGAGTTTCTTTGCAGTTACAACACCAGAAGATGAAACCGATGCCACTGATGAAGCGCTTGACTTCCAGGATACGGTCTTATTGGTTGCATCTGTGGGCTTTATTGTAGCCTTGAGAGTAACCTTATCACCTACCTCAATGCGAAGAGATGACTTTGAGAGGCTCAGACCTGTTACAGGTTTGACAACGCTGACCTTACATACTGCAGTTTTGCTGCCCTGAGTGGTTGTGGCTGTGATTTCAGCATAACCTACACCCTTGGCTGTGATTTTACCGTTTGCATCTACTGTTGCAACGTCGTAGTTACTTGAAGTCCATTTGACAGTCTTATATGATGCATTACTCGGCTTGATTGTAGGTGTGACAGTTGTTGTTGCACCCACCTTAAGCGTTACCGAGGTTTTGCTGAGACTTACTGATGTTACCGGAGTATAAACTGTAACTGTACAGGTGGTCTTCTGAGTACCGTCGCCTGAAGTTGCAGTAATTTTAACCTTGCCCGCCTTAATGCCCTTGACAACACCGCTTGCACTTACCGTTGCAATAGATTTATCGGCTGTTGACCAGGTTACGTTGGTATTTGTTACATTAGCAGGTTCAAGGGTAGCTTTAAGTGTTGCCTTGCCGCCTATTGCAACCTTGAGACTTGTCTTTGAAAGAGTGATTTTTGTAGCAGGCTGTTTTACCGTTACCTTACAGGTTGCAAAAGCCGCGCCGTCTGCAGATGTTGCAGTGATTGTGGCAGTACCTGCGGATATAGCTTTAACAGTGCCATCGCCTGTAACCTTGGCAACCTTTTCGTTAGATGACATCCAGGTTACTGTTCTGTCTGTTGCAGAGGATGGATTGACTGTAGCTGTGATGGTTTTATTTTTACCTGCATCAAGTGAGATGCTTGAGAAGCTGAGAGTGACACCTGTTGCAAGCTGAACAACTTCGATTATACAGCTGTCTGTGTAGTTGCCGTCGGCTGTTGTTACGGTGATTTTTGCAGTACCCTTGGCACGGCCTGTCACCTGACCTGTAATGGGGTCAACCTTGGCAACGCTTTCATCGGAAGATGTCCAGGTAAGTTCCTGATTGAGAGCATCAGCAGGAGCAATTGTAGCTGTAAGAATTCTCTTTTCGCCCTTGGGTATTAAAACCTTACTTGCTGAGAGAGTTACGCCTGTTACGGCAACATAGACCGTAACATTACAGTATGCGCTGAAGCCGCCGTCTTCTGTAGTTGCAAGAATTGTAGCATTACCTGCACCGACAGCTCTGAGAACGCCTGATGATGTTACTGTTACAACGCTGTCATCTGATGTTTCCCAGTGAATCTTTTTATTAGTTGCGTCTGCAGGCTCTATGTTTGCCTTGAGAGTCCTGGACTTGCCTCTTGCAATTTTAAGGCTGTCGAAAGCAAGACTCATACCTGTTACAGACTGTGTGACAGTAACCTTGCACTGTCTCTGGAATGAGCCGTCTTTTGTCACGGCTGTGATAACTGTTTCACCGGTGCTGACAGCAGTGATAACACCTGAGGGGTTAACTGTGGCAACGGATTTATTTGAAGAGGTCCAGGTGATTGTCTTTTCACTTGCGTTATAAGGCTCAATTGTTGCAACAATTGTTGCAAGCTCACCTTTGAACATCTGAAGATTTGATGTGTCAAGTGTAAGACCTGTTACATTTACTTTATCGCCTACTGTAACTGCACAGGTTGCTGTGTAACCACCGACGCTTGTTTTTGCTGTGATAATTGCAGTACCTCTGCTAAGAGCAGTAACCATACCTGAAGCGTTTACGGCAACAATGGCACTGTTGCTTGAAGTCCAGGTAACTCCTCTGCTTGTTGCGGTTTCGGGTATTACATAAGCTGAAATAGTAGCAACCTGACCTATATACATATTTCTCACGTTATAGTCAAGTTCTATGCCTGAGGGTTCCTGAAGAACATTGAAAGTACATTTCGCAGTATAACCGCCGCTTTCGGTTGTTGCGGTGATTGTGCAGGTACCGCCTGCTATTGCAGAAACAAAACCGTTTTCGTTAACTCTTGCAACCTTTTCGTTGGATGATGACCAGGTCACCTTTTTGTTGGTCGCTGTTTCGGGATAAACAGTCGCCTTGAGCTGATAGTTATAGCCTGCCTGAATGGTCATTGTGTTCTTGTTGAGAACAACGCTCTGAGCAGAAATTACAACGTTGACCTTACATTCAGCCTTATGACCGCCGTCAACGCTGACGCAGTAAATTGAAACTGTACCCACACGTTTACCTGTAACAACACCGTTTTTATCTACGGTTGCAATTGATTCGTCGGCTGATGACCAGGTAACTGACTTATCTGTTGCATATTCGGGAAGTACTGTAGGGACAAGTGTAATCTTGTCGCCTACACTTACATTTTCTGTTGCAGGAAGCTCAACGCCTGTTACACCCTGGGTAACAGTGATGACACAGGTAGCACCCTGATAAGTACCGTCAAGAGCAGTTGCCTTAATTACAACCTTACCGGGATATTTAGCTGTTACAACACCGTTCTGGTCAACAACCGCAATATTGGTATCGCCGGAGGTCCATTCTACGTCGTTATATTTATCACCGTCATTGGTGGTAACCGTTGCTTTAAGAGTGAGTGTGTTGCCGCCACCAAGGGTTGCTTCACTTCTGTCTATGCTGACTGATGATGCGGGCGAAGCCACTCTGACAGTAGCTGATGCCGCTATGTTTGTACCGTCTGTAGTTGTACCGGTAATGGTGCAGACGCCCTTTTTCTTGGGATAGAGCTTGCCGTTTTTGTCAACGGTACAAATTGACTCATCACTGCTGGACCAGGAAAGAACCTGATTACCTGCATCTGAGGGAGTGATTATAACATCAAAACTTGCCCCTGAGGTAGTTGTTGTGATAACCTTTGTGGCAGGTGAAAGCTCTACGGATTTAACAAGAGGCTTAACTACAAGGGTGAATGAGCCTGTTTTTCCGCTGCCATCGGTTGCAGCATAGGTAATCTTTGTCTTGCCCTCTTTAAGAGCTTTGATTTTCACACTTGCCGTGCTTCCTGAAACGCTTGCATCGGAAACTGAAGCGATATCTGTTTTTTCAACAGTCCACTTAATAGTTTTAAAACTCGCATTTGACGGTGTGATACCCAGCTTGAAAGTTTCCGTTTCACCCAAGACCATATTGAAATTGCCTTCGGTGAGAGTTGATGTAGGTGTAAGAGCCGTGATATGTACAAGTCGGAGGCCAAGCGGTCTTAGGA
>JAZQZO010000399.1:0-2529 GCA_045634065.1 Acutalibacteraceae bacterium | reverse complement strand
TTTTTCATTTTAAATCTCCATAAGTATAGGAAGAATCATCGGACTTCTCTTTGTTCTTTCATACATAAGTTTTGATACGTCATCACGTACTCGGTTTTTGATTGTGCCCCAGTCGTAAATATTTCTGTCGTAGCACTTCATCATTGTTTCATAAGCTGTTTTCTTAGCTTCTTCCATAAGTGCTTCCGACTCTTTTACAAATACGAAGCCGCGCGATACTACATCAGGGCCGGACATAAGCTCACCCGTTATGCCGTCAAGTGTTGCAACAACAATGATGATACCGTCTTCGGAAAGATGCTTTCTGTCTTTAAGCACGATGTTACCGACATCTCCCACACCAGAGCCGTCGACAAATATCTTACCTGCAGGCACATTAGCGGCTTTTTTGATCTGGTCTTTGCTCACTTCAATCTGAACACCATTGTCTGCAATAACAACGTTTGACGAGGGAATACCCATCTGCTCAGCAAGCTGTGCGTGTTTCAAAAGGTGTTTCTGCTCTCCGTGAACGGGAATAAAATACTGAGGCTTCACGATACCAAGCATAAGCTTGAGTTCTTCTCTGCAAGCGTGACCTGAAACGTGAACATCATACATTTTTTCGTATACAACTTCAGCACCGAGTTTCATAAGCTCGTTTACTACCCTGCCAACAGTTTTTTCGTTACCGGGAATGGGTGTAGCTGAAATAATGACATAATCATTAGGTCCGATAGCAACCTTTCTGTGGTCTGAGAAAGCCATTCTTGTCAAAGCAGACATAGGCTCGCCCTGGCTGCCTGTTGTGATAAGTACAACCTCGTTGGCTGCATAATTGTTGATAAGGTCAAGTTTTATGAGAATACCCTCGGGTACCTTGAGATAACCGAGCTCTGAGCCGATTGCAACAACATTTTCAAGGCTTCTGCCTGAAAGCGCAACCTTTCTGCCCATCTTCTCTGCAACGTCAATAATCTGCTGAACTCTGTGAATGTTTGAAGCAAAGGTTGCAACGATGATTCGTCTGTCCTCAGCCTTTCTGAAAAGAAGCTCAAAGGATGCACCGACTTTGCTTTCACTTTCTGTGAAACCGGGTCTTTCAGCATTGGTGGAGTCTGCCATCATACACAGTACCCCTTGTTTGCCAAGCTCTGCAAATCGGGCAATATCAATTATATCGCCGTCTATAGGTGTTGTATCAATCTTGAAGTCACCTGTGTGTACGATAGTACCGCCATCACACTTGATTGCAAAGCCGACAGCATCGGGAATTGAGTGATTGACGTGGATAAACTCAACTTCGAACTTGCCGAGATTAACCTTTTTACCGGGTGACACAACATTGAGTTTTGCTTTATCGAGAAGACCGTGCTCGCGGAGTTTGCCCTCGATAAGACCGTTGGTCAGACGCGTACTGTAAACAGGCATATTCACCTTTCTGAGAAGATATGAAAGGGAACCGATGTGGTCTTCGTGACCGTGAGTGATGCAGATACCCTTAATCTTTTCAGCGTTCTTTTCGATATATGTGAAGTCGGGAATTACAAGGTCTATACCCGGCATATCTTCATCGGGGAATGCGAGACCGCAGTCAACGAGAATCATATCATCTTCATATTCGAAAACCGTGATGTTCTTGCCGACTTCGTTGAGACCGCCGAGGAATGCAATTTTGATAGGGCTTTGCTTTTTGTTTGACTTGCTACCATTTTTCTGCTGATTCTTTTTGTTGCTTTTGGTCTGACTCTTTTTGTTTTCAGTCTGCTTCTTTGCTTCTGCTTGTTTTTTTGTCTCTTTAGTTTTTTTGCTTTCGGCAGGCTTTTTATTTTCTGTCTGTTTTTTATTATCTGACTGCTTTTTATTATCGTTGAGTTTCTTTACATCAATTTTTTCATAGAGCAGTATGTCATTTACTTTTGATTCAAGAGTCTTTTTAGAAGTATTTCTTTTTTTCTTATAGTAGAAGTTTTTTGACTTGCTTTTACTTTTGTTAGCCGTTACTTTATTTTGCTTGAGATTCTGATTGTTTTCGCTCATTAATTTAACTTACACTCCTTTTCTTAAGTATTATATTTATATATTAACCGAATTTATATTTGCAATAATTAACGCTAATTACCCATAGTAATCCATTATTGTTTATAATACTATTTTTTGACCTTTATGTCAAGGAATATGCAGTTAAAAGTTCGTGCCAAAAAGAAATACCGTCCGAAACTTAGTCGAACGGTATTAAGTTTATTCTTCAAGTGTTTTTTCAAAGAGCTCACCTTTTGCATCTTTGGCGTGAGCCTTTTTATCGGCAGTCTCGTCATAGAGATACTTACCGAGGTCTATTCTGAGAATCTTACGTCCGCTTTGTCTCTTTGACTCAGGGATTGTTCTCATATAGTTTTCACCGTAGAAGTGTTTGAGGTACTCATCGAAATAAAGAGGTGCAGGCAGCTTCATACCTTCGAATTCCACTTCGATAAGGCTGTAGAACCACTTTTCCGGGAAGGGACCCTTATGAATATTCATACCCTCACCGTCAATAAGGAATACGTG
>JAZQZO010000398.1:0-10415 GCA_045634065.1 Acutalibacteraceae bacterium | reverse complement strand
AAAAAGCTATAATGAAAGGCTGTCACATTTGTGGCAGGCTTTTTCCTTTTGTATTCTGTCGATATATGAAGTTTATTCTGAAAATTCAGCCTTCCAGGTGAAGTTGAAAATAATTCCTGATTCAACGGGATTGATTGCATCTTTCTTTGAAAAATCATCTTTCTTAACCTGAGAGTCATTGACACCGAACCAAGGTTCAATGCAGACATATGGAGCACCGGGTTTAGCCCATATACCTAGATAGGGTGCACCGCCAAGATTGAAGATAATCTTTCTGCTACCCTCGGATAAGTTAAGAGCAATGTTCTCAGACTTGATATCTGAAAGAATAAGAGCATCTTCATTGAAAATATCTTTGGTTATAACGATATCTTTTTCATTGTCAAGAATCAAAGATTTCTCAGGGAGTCTGAGGGATTTAACCAGGTCAATTTTTTCAGTGTAGAGAGTTTCATTTTCATCAAAAGAGAGAGTATCACCAATAGTGCAGTTGAAAGCAGGGTGAGCACCGATTGAGAAATACATTGTCTTATGACTCTTGTTTTTAATATCGTGAGAAACAGATAGGGTAGTGTCATTAAGAGTATATGTAACAACAAGGTCGAATTCAAAGGGATAAATTTCACGGGTTTCGGCAGTGTCCGAAAGGCAAAAACTCATAGAATTCTCGTTTTGACCAAGGAATTCCCAGGACATTTTTCTTGCAAAGCCGTGCTTTGGCATATCGTATTCTTTGCCATCTAAAGTGTATTTGTCGTCAATTAGTCTGCCGACAATGGGGAAAAGAATAGGTGCCTGACCACCCCATATATCAGGGTTGCCTTGCCATATAAATTCGTAACCGGTAACCTTTGATTTGATGGTTGCGATTTCACAGCCAAACTCTTTTACACCTACAATCAGTTTGTCGTTTTCAATATAGTGAATCATATTTATTCTCCTTTATCAGTTTACAACATTTATAGGTTTGCCTGCAACAAAGCCTTCAACATTACTTCTGAAGATGTTCATCAGTCTGCTTCTTGCCTCGAAACTTGCCCAGGCAATGTGAGGAGTAATAATACAGTTATCGCAGGTAAGCAGAGGGTTGTCTTCCTTGGCAGGTTCAGCGGATAAAACATCTACACCGGCAGCGGCAATGATGCCTTCGTCAAGAGCTTTCTTTAGGTCAGCTTCGTTGATTACAGGACCACGGGAAGTGTTGATGAGAATAGCAGTTCTCTTCATTTTGCTAAGGAAGTTTATATCAACAAGACCCTCTGTCGAGGCAGTGAGAGGACAGTGAAGAGATATGATATCAGACTTTTCAATAACCTCATCAAGGTTTACAAATTCAACCTTGCCAAAATCATTATAAGTTCTGGTGTTAGGTGAATAGGCAATTACATTCATACCGAAAGCGTTAGCGATTCGTGCAACAGCACTGCCTATTTTACCAAAGCCGACAATACCGAGAGTTTTATTGGCAAGCTCAGCAATAGGTGCCTTCCAATAACAGAAATGCTCACTTCTGCACCAGTCACCGTCTTTTACACTCTTATTATGAAGAGCAACGTGGTTTACAATCTCAAGTATAAGGGCAAATACCAGCTGTGCAACACCGTCGGTACTGTAAGCAGGGATGTTTGACACAGCTATCCCTTTCTCAGCAGCGTAGGCAGTGTCGATGACATTATAGCCTGTTGCAAGAGTAGAAATATATTTGAGTTTCGGAAGCTGTGAAAGAATTTCTGCCGTAAGAACTGTTTTGTTTGTTACAAGAATATCGGCATCTATGCTTCTTTCAATTACCTTTTCTGGGGGAGTGATATCGTAAATATCGTACTCCTCAACAACATCTTTAAGCCAATCCCAGGATAAATCTCCGGGATTTTCTGCATAAGCGTCTAAAATAACAAGTTTCATAATAACCTCCACACATAGATTTCACATTCGTATTATATCATATGAAAGTCTTAATGTCATCAATTTATAATAAAATAGCTACATAAATTCGATTATTACTTAAAAACTTCAAATTGTTAACAATAAAATCATTAAAATGTGTTGACCAATGGCAAATTTTATTATAAAATAATATAGCGTGTATTGTGATATATTATGCGTATTTTCATCAGAGAGGATGAGAGTACTTGAAAAAAGGAAGAAGCAAAACATACGCTATAAATACAGTGGCATTTATATGTTTTGTTTTAGCTCTGGCATTAATTATCCTTCTGAGAGTTTTCAATAGTGAAAGTTTCACTTTGTGGTACAGCAAATATGTTGACACTCTCGCTTCATATGAAGAGTGGATGCTTACTTACGGCGCCAGCTTGACGACAGTGTTGCTCATATTTATAAACTTCTTTTTTAAAGCGGTAATACCTTGGTTTCCGATAGCTTGTATGTGTGTTGCAAGCGGTGTACTTTTCGAATGGTATTATGCTTTGCTGATAAACCTTGCAGGTATGATTATTCTTTTCACTGCTAAGTTTTTCTGGGGCAGACGCTTCGGAGGCGGAAATGCGGAGAAGATTCTCTCCAAATATGAAACAGCATATGAGTTTATAGATAAAAGCCGACTCGGTTCGGGAGTGGTACTTTTCTTTCTCAGACTTGTACCCTGTATGCCGGTAAATTCAGTCAGTTGTCTTTACGGGTCGACGGATATATCATATCTGCGATATATTGTTCTTTCGGTTCTGGGCTATTCATACAGACTGTTTTCCTACACCCTTATCGGTAGAAGCGTCTATGATCCGGCTTCGGCAAGTTTTATAGTGCCTCTTATATTGTTACTAATATTCTCAGGGATGATGCTCTTAAGTTTAAGCGGAGCATTGGAACTGACAAGCTTAATTAATAAATTATTTTTCAGAAAGGTTGGAAAAGATGACAAGTTTCAATGAAATGAAGAAGCTTCTTGAGACAAGAGCTCTTAACGAAAGCTTTTCTAAAGTTTATCTTGAAGAAAACTACGAAACACAATACAAAAGATTTTTAGAAGTACTTGAAGCATTTAACGAGCTTTTCGATAAAGATGCGAAGCGCGATGTTTCACTTTTCTCAGCACCCGGCAGAACTGAAATCGGTGGTAACCACACAGATCATAATCACGGTCTTGTGCTTGCAGGCGGTATCAGCCTTGATGCAATTGCGGTTGCTTCAAAGAATGATGAGGGTATCATCCGCATCAAGTCAGCAGGTTATCCTATGGATGAGGTTGATTGCAGTGACCTTGAAGTTAAAGCTGAGGAAGAAGGTCGCAGTAAAGCCATAGTAAGAGGTATTGCAGCAAGATTCAAGGAACTCGGTTATAACATTGGAGGCTTTGATGCTACAACAGCTTCACAAGTGCTTTCAGGTTCAGGTCTTTCATCATCTGCAGCCTTTGAAGTTCTTGTCTGCACAATGCTCAACTACCTTTATAATGACGGCAAGATAGATCCTGTTGAAATAGCTAAAATATCACAGTACAGTGAAAATGTGTATTTCGGTAAACCCTGCGGTCTTCTTGATCAGATGGCTTGCAGTGTCGGAGGTTTCGTAAGAATTGACTTTGAAGACACATCAAAGCCTATCATTGAAAAAATTGATTTTGACTTTGGTAAGTTCGGTCACTCACTCTGCATCGTTGATACAAAGGGCAGCCACTCAGATCTCACTGATGAGTACGCTGCAGTAAGATGCGAAATGGAAGCTGTTGCCGGATATTTCGGCAAGAGTGTTCTCAGAGAAGTTGATAAAGCAGATGTAGTTAAAAATGCCGGAGATATCGCTAAGAAACTCGGTGAGAGAGCAGTACTCAGAGCGCTTCACTTCTACGGTGAAAATGAAAAGGTTACTGCTCAGGCTAAGGCTCTTGCTGACGGAGACTTTGAAACATTTAAAGATCTTATCATTGCAAGCGGCAGATCATCTTATATGTACAATCAGAATGTTTATACCTGCAAAGCTCCCAAGAATCAGCCTCTTTCATTGGCTCTTCAGATAAGCGAACTTATCCTTTCGGGCAAAGGTGCCTGGAGAGTTCACGGTGGTGGTTTTGCCGGCACAATTCAGGCTTTTGTACCAAACGATTTGATAGAAGAATATACAGATGCAATGAAAGCTATTTTCGGCGATGATGCTTGTTATGTTCTTTCAATCAGACCTTTTGGTGGCGTAGAAATATATTAATGCAAAGGAGATAGAATTATGAAAAGAGTATTAAATTCAACTATTGCCTTGATTTTATGCATCTGTATGGTGTTCTCAGGTTCAGTTATTGCTTTTGCTGCTGATGTTGCTGCTCCTACAGGTCTTACAGTTACTTCAATAAGTGATACAAATATCGCTATTAAATGGAATGGTGTAAGCGGAGCTGCAGGATATGCTGTAGAAAGAGCAACCGATCCTAACGGAAAGTGGAAGGAAATCAAGAAAAGCACAACCTCAACAGATTATTCAGATAATGATATCGACGGTGGTCAGACATATTATTATCGAGTAAGAGCTTATATAAAGTCAGGTTTCCTTAACTTAGGCAAAACTTACAGTGGTTACAGTGCTAATGTTAAAGCTATTGTTGATCCTGCTCAGGTAAAAGGTCTTATGGTTGTAACAACAGGTGCAACAAGTGTTAAACTTGCTTGGGATGCTTCAAAGGGTGCAACCGGTTATCAGGTATTTATGCTTGATGCTTCAACAAACACTTATAAGAAGATTGCTACAACTTCAAGTAATGCTTACACAGTAAGAAAGCTCACTGAAAGAACAACATATAAGTTCAAGGTAAGAGCTTACCACAAACTCAATGGCGTTAAGTACGGTCCTTTCTCAAATGAGTTTACAGTAGTTACAGCTCTTTACGATGTTAAAAACTTCAGACTCACAAACAGTGGTCAGAATACATACTCTATCGCTTGGGATGCTAATGCAAATGTTACTGGTTTCCAGTTGGCCAAGTACGACAGAGATACATCCGAATGGAAGGTTATACAGTTTGGCAATTCACTTGTTACAACTGAAACCTCATATACAGTAACAGGTATCAAAGATGGCGGATATGATAAGTATAAAATCAGAACAGTAGTACAGAATGGTAGCAACTACACTTACGGTAACTGGTCTGAGGTGCTTATCGGCGGTACTCTTCCAAAGGCTCCAACAGGTCTTGATGCTGCTGCTAACACCGACAATGGTCTTTCAATCACTTGGGATCCCCTTGAAGGTGCAGCAGGTTACGAAGTATATTGTAAGAATGAAAATGGTAACTTCAAGTCAGTTGGCGTTACCACAAGAAACCACTTCAACCACAAGAATCTCACTGAAAAGAAGTATTATGAATACAAAGTTCGTGCTTATGTAGGCAGCGAATCAAATCCATATTACGGTAATTTCGGTGAAACCAAAAAGGTTTACTATGAGCCAATTGAAATTCCTGACAGTGAATATTCAGAAGAAATGGATAAAACAGGTGTACTTGGTTATCTTTATGATCCAAAAGAACAGTGCTTCTACACCGCAGATGACCCCTGGCAGAGAAACTTCGGTTATAGCGAACTTTATGACAACGCTGCAAGTCTTGTTGTAATCATTATCGAAACAGCAAGAATTAAATTCGAATATGACAATAGAGACTGGATGGTACAGCTCTGGAAGGGTCAGTACGGTTGGGTTCTTTACGGTTGTGAAATCGGTGTTTACACCAAAGATAAGAATATGCCTATTCAGCACTATGATTGTGCAACTGACGAAGATATGCTTCAGATGGAAATGGTACTTTATGAGAAGGCAGAAAGTCCGTTGGGCGGTTATTATTGGAAGAAATCTTTCGGACGTCCTTATGAGAGACAGTGGTGGCATACAGGCTTCGTTTGGGGTAATATGATCAACAGATATGATGATGATCTTAAGATGTATGCAAGAATCACAATGAGAGACTTCGAAATGAGAGATGCTTTTGTTGAAGGTCTCAGAACTGTAAATAAGGATAATCCAGACGAAGAACCGTTTGTAGAAATTAAGAATCCTCTTAAGGGTGTGCCTGAAGGCAACAACGTATTCTGGGTTGATAAACTTGATGTATACTTCTATTGGACTTGATGTTTAATATTTAAAACAATTGCCCTTGGTGAAAATCAAGGGCTTTTTTTGGAGGAAAAGCTATGAATAATAATTTCTGCACAACCGATGCTTGGTGCCTTACCAACAACGGCTTTGAACTCTATGGTAAAGAAACCGATAAACTCACCGCTGTTATACCCGATGAGAGACAGCTCAGTTTTATGGATATGAAATATTATAATTTCATCCATTTCGGTATAAACACTTTTTATGACAGAGAGTGGGGCGACGGCAAAGAGGATATCAGAAAATTCAATCCGAAACATCTTGACACAGATCAGTGGTGTCAGTTGCTCAGTAAAACGGGCAGCAAGGGCATAATTATCACAGCCAAACACCACGACGGCTTCTGCCTTTTTGATACAAAATACACAGACCACAATGTTATGAATACACCTTTCGGTAAGGATATCGTCGGAATGCTCAGCGAAAGTTGCAAGAAATACGGCCTTAAGCTCGGTATCTATCTATCACCCTGGGATAGACACGAAAGCACCTATGGTACCGAAGAATATAACGATTTCTTTGTAAATCAGCTCACAGAGCTTTGTTGTAACTATGGTGATATTTTTACTTTTTGGTTTGATGGAGCCTGTGGTGAAGGTCCTAACGGTAAAAAACAGGTTTATGATTGGGATAGATATTATAGAACAATCAGACGTTATCACCCTGATGCAGTTATCTCCATATGCGGTCCTGATGTCAGATGGATAGGTAACGAGGGTGGCAAGGTCAGAGAAAGCGAATGGAGTGTAATTCCATCAGATAAAGACAGCAATAACCTTGTTATGGAGAACTCACAGACTGATGCAAATCAGCTTAAAGAAATGGCTGAAAAACTAAATGACACCAGCAACGACCTTGGCTCGAGAGCTGTTCTTGAGGGATATAAAAATCTCGTTTTCAAGCCTGCTGAGGCTGATATTTCAATTACATATGGCTGGTTCTATCACGAGAGCTTATACTATTTCCCGAGAAAACGCAGAACTGCCAAGTACCTTTCGGAGGTGTTTTTTAACACTGTCGGTGGCAATGCAAGTATGCTTCTCAACGTACCGCCCAATACCGAGGGTCTCATCAGTGAAAGAGAAATAGAAACCCTCACTGAGTTTACAAGATTTATCAAGGCTCCCTTCAGGTATCCTGTCGATGACTGCAAGGTCACTATGCTGAATTTAGACGGTGCTGAACGCCGGGTTTGCGGCAGATATTGTGATTTTAACGATGATGAAACAAGCATAAAAATCACACTGCCCGATGGCAAGAAACTTGCAACCATTTATCTTGAAGAGGACCTGAGATACAGTCAAAGAGTGGAAGAATTCAAGGTTTTCACTAAGAAGAAAGACGATATAATATACCGAGAGATTTACACAGGCACAGTTATAGGTTCAGGCAAAATCATAAGATTCCCTGACTTTGTTGAGGCTGATGAAATTATTATAACACCTACTCAGTCCAGAAAGAATCCTATAATCAAAAAGGTGTTGGTGTTCTCGGCAAAATAAAGAAAGAGCCGACGGAGCTTAATCTGTCGGCTTTGATATTATTAAAGAAAAGGGACTGCAAATGCAGTCCCTTAATTTTTATCTTAAACTTTCTTAAGCTTAAACATAACGTGAGCACCGAGCATTGAGAGCACAACACCTATAGGAATAAGCACACCGATACCGGGGTCAACGAAGAAGAGGAGAACGGTAACTGCAGCAATCGGGAAAATTGAAATCTTCCAATGCTTAACGAAGTATGTAGCTGCAAGTGAACCGAAGATAGTGTATGTTACCTGCTGGAATGCGGGAGCGAATGTGTCGCTTGACATAATCTCTGAGAATTCGGGGTTAAGAGCAAAGATAAGGACAAACACTGCAATAATAATTGTTGTAGTAATTGTTGAAGCAGCGATGGCGATTGTTGTGATAACTTCACCCTCTTCGGTGTTGGCCTTAACCTTGGCGTTTTCCATAGCGTTGAGAGCGCAGGGCATCTTAAGGTTCATAATATTACCTGATACAAATGAAAGATATGTACCGCCGGCACCGAGCATAGGGGAGTAGGCTACAACTTCAACGATACCTGTAACAAAGAAGATTATAAGTGAAGCAAGACCTTTACCTATAACGGAAAGCTCAGGCCATACATTAAAGTGAAGGCTGATTGCAAGAGGGATACAAAGGAAGAATGCAAGTGAGGCAACACAAGAAATTCTACCCCAAGTATGTACTTTATCCATATAAGACTTATTCATTTTTCTAGCTCCTTTCTATTAATAACGCCATTCGATGGCAGCAAGTTCCGGAAGGAAATTGTTGACAAGGACAACACAAACCATAGCAAGCACCATACTCAGCGGCATAGCAAGAGCATCGATCCAGTTCTTTTTCAGCTTCTTATTAAGAAGTGTGAAGAAAAGCATAAAGCCGATGGATGTAACGAGGGCTGTAAGTGAAAGCACACCGGCACCGTCACCGATGATGGCTTCTTCAGCTTTACCGGTACCTGCAAGACCTCTGCCTATAAATGCAGAAATAAGACCGATGAAAGCCGCAGCAGTCATAATGTCCATCCACTTTGAGTTCTTTGAAGCTACATCAGAAACACCCTTCTGAATCTTCTTGAGAACGATAGGAACAATGATAAGGGGAAGAATGCTGCCGAGAGTCATTACCCAGGCAATAGCTGAGAAAGTCTCAGGTTCAGTAACGGGCTGAGAGAGACCTGTTTCCATACCAACGGCCTCAAGAGCACCGATAGCTGCGATAGTCTCATACTGGATAGCACCGATGACTGTAAGTCTTATCCAGGGGAGAACATAACCGAGCGCCACAGAAAGTGTGATAACAGTTATAGCGATACCTATTGCAGGAGCAAATGAGAAGATAGCACTTGAAGTAACTGCATTTTTGAGCTTGTCAGTTGTGATACCCAGTTCCTTACCTCTTGCCCAGGCTTTCTTCATAAAGAAGAGTGATTGAGCACAAACAAAGATGATGACGGCAAGAACAACGAGGAACATAAAACCGTCTGATTTAAAATCTGAAAACATATTAATACCTCCGCTTTCAAAATAGTTCTTAATAATGATAACATTTAAGACATAATTAGTCAACAAATAACGGTAAAATTCTTTTACAAGCTTAATATATATGTTACAATGATTAAAATGAGTTTTAGCATTAATTGAGTCTTTTCATCATAGTAATTTAACGGTGATAAGAATGAACGAAAAAACTCTGAAAAAAGCTACGGCTAAAGATAAGAAAAAAGATAAGTACTCTGCCGTGTTAATCAGCCAGATAATAGGAATTATTATTCTGATTCTCACTTTCAGTTTAACGGTAAAAAATAAGGAAAGTGCCTACAGTCAGCTTAAAGACTTATTGTCAAAGGAACTTTTTACAATGGGTGATATAGTCTCCACAGTGAAAGAGTATCTCTCAGCAGATAATTCCTGGGCAGTATTCGGTGATAACGTAAGTTTTGTTTACAAGGATGATGAAGACTTAGCAACTGAAGAATCAACATCAGCTTCCGCTACCGAGGAAAAAACAACAGAAGACACGGCTGGCACAACTCTAACTGGCTCAGGCGGTGAAGATTTAGAAATCTATAAAGCGGCTGATAACACGAGCTTTTCTCCAATCAGGTCAACATCTCCAACTGTTCCTCCGATTGAAAACGGCAGATATACCTCCTACTTCGGATATCGAATCAGCCCCATAACGGGAGAGTTTTCTTTTCACACAGGTCTTGATATCGCTGCTGCTGAGGGTACAAAAATCAGAGCAGTACTCAGCGGCAGGGTACTGAGAATCGGCGAGGATGACAGGGCAGGCAAATATATCTTCTTACAGCACGATGACGGATTTGTCACTTTCTATTGTCATTGCAGTGAGATTATGGCTCAGGTAGGTGCGGTTATCCGTCAGGGTGAAACTATAGCGAGAGTCGGTTCAACAGGTTGGTCTACAGGACCTCATCTTCACTTCGAGGTAAGAAAAGATAATATAAGATATAACCCTTTAAATATTTTAGAATATGACTCTGATTGTTAAAGATACACAATATAAAATAGATTTCACTTTTTCGCTCACCGTCACACTGATGCTTCTTTTATGCAAAGAGGATACGGTGATAATTTCACTTTTATCGTCGGGGCTTCACGAAATGGGGCATCTTTATTTTATGTTCCTTTTTCGTCAGAGGGTAAACAGTGTTACTTTCGGAGCTTTCGGAGTGAGAATAGACCGACAGATGTCAGCTGCTCTCAGTTATAAAAAAGAAGCGGTCATAGCCTTTGGAGGCATATTGGTAAATTTTATCATTGC
>JAZQZO010000397.1:0-2932 GCA_045634065.1 Acutalibacteraceae bacterium | reverse complement strand
AATAACAACAGTTGTAATCATTGTCAGCGCAACAAGAGTTGTGCCGAAAGATCATGAATACATAACACCCTGATAGGTCTTTTTGTAAACAAGGAAGATAAACATACCGATACCGAAAGCAAGAGCGAGAGCAATTGCCATATCGAGAATGCTTACGCTTGTGATGTTTTCGAGAAAGCTTGATTTGAAAATGTCATTGAAAGTCATAATAAAAACTCCTTTTAATTAAATAGTTTAACCGTAAATTCTGCATACGGCATATTTTGAATAAGTGCCTGTGCGGCAAGAGGGAAGCTGTATTGCATCACGGACAATATCCGGCAGATACTCGTCCCATTTCACTTCGAGGATAATGGTGTCACCTGTAGGAGCCGTGACGCAATCGGGGTTCAGAAAATCCGTGCAATTAATCCCCGTTCTGATGTTATAGTCAAGAGTAACACGCACATTACCTGCCGGAAAGATAAAGGGCTCACGCACATAATCCACAATAGTTTTCGGTCTTAACCCCTGACTCATTATCTTGCTGTAAAGCTCCTGAATCAAGGACTCACCGCTATCCATCATCCAACTGTAGTCACCGTCCACAATAGCCTGAGCCATTTCCTTTGTAAGAAACGTACTCTCTTTAAGACACAGACCGTTTATCTTGCTTTTCTTTTCAAGATGTATAACTGAGGTGTCGTAGTTATAATAGCGGATACGGAACTTTTCACGGATATTTACACCGTTTATTTTTTCCGTCAATGCTTTATCCTGAGCGTTATCGAAGTAAAGGCTTCTGATAAAATACTTGCCGTCTATGGCATGAATATCTTTTTTCATCACGGCAGAAAGCCGACTGCGAAGCACCAGCATATCACTTTTACTTATTTCGTGCTTGTATTCGTGACGGTATTTCATTCTCTCACCCCTTTACTCATTGATTTGTACATAAAAAAAGACCTCCTGTACTATGATGGCATCATTGTACGGGAGGTAGATTGAAGTTTGATTGAAGTTACCTTAAACTTTACTTAAAGGTAATGTTACCTTGAACTCTACAAGGGAATTATAGCAAAAAACTTCTATATTTCCATTGTGTGATTCAGCGATTGATTTTGCAATGGCAAGTCCGAGACCATAGTGCTTGTCTTCACCGTTTCTTGCCGTATCCACACGGTAAAATCGTTCAAATATCTGACTGCGGTGTTCTTCGGGGATTTCTTCACCCTTATTGATAACCGAAAGAACCGCATAGCCGTGTTCTTTTGTAAGTCTGAGATTTACGGTATCGCCATTTATACTGTGGCGTATTCCGTTATCGAGCAATATGGATACCAACTGTTTAAGTTGAGAGCTATTACCTTCAACTGTTATATCGTTTTCTGCGTCACAGATAAGCCTCAGACCTTTTTCAAAGGCTACGCTTTCAAATGGAAGTGCCTCACCCTGAGTAAGACGGCTGAAGTCAATGTGTTCCATCTGCGGTGTAACACTTTCTGTGCGGGCGAGCTCAAGAAGCTGACCGACAAGCATACCCATTCTTTCGTTCTCATAAAGAATGTTATTTAACCATTGGTTTTCACCGATTTCACGGGAGAGAAGCTCTGCATTTGCACTGACAACAGAAACAGGAGTTTTCAGCTCGTGACCTGCATCGGAAATGAATTGCTTTTGCTTTTTGTAGCTTTTCTCAAGGGGCTCCACAATTTTTCTTGCGAGGAATACAGATAAAAAGTAAAACGCAACAAGAGCAATACCACCAAAAATAAGAGTATACCTGAAAAGTGTTGCGGCATTTTCGTTGATAACTGTATTATCCATAAAAACGACAAGGGTATATCCCTGTTTATCAGCTTTATAAAAAGTAAGGTTATTGTCGGTTCCCTTTGTTTTATTTCCCTTGATTATTTTATCGGCAAGCTCTTTCAGGTCGTTGTCGCTGTGAACATTCGGCTGACTGTTTCTGACTTCAAGTACACCGCCGTCATAAGATATTGCAACGGTATAAAAGGTTGATAACTGAAACATGGGAGATTCAGCAAATCCGGGGTCAAATCTGTTACCAACCTCAGGCAAAGGCATCATAGGAGGCATATCGGCAAAGGGATTTGAAAGCATGTACATTTCTGCATGTGCGGTCATCATAGATTCATTTCGCCTCGACATTTCAATATAACTCGAAGCATAAATAACACCGAGAGTACCGACCCACAGAAGCACAAGAACAGACATAATAGCGACAACTATTTTTCTTCTTGATTTTTTAAACATCACCGCACCTCAATTCGTATCCTATGCCTCTGACTGCCTTTATTTCGGTTTTCGCTTCCACAAAAGCAAGCTTTTTACGGGTAAATGACATATATACTTCTACATTGTTGTACTCAGCATCACTTTCAAAGCCCCATATTTTCATAGCAAGCTGTTCACGGGTAAGAATTTGTCCGCTGTTTGCAATTAAATATTCAAGAATACGGTACTCTTTTTCACTGAGCCTCACACTCTGTCCGTTTACGGTACAAGACAGCGTGAGAGTGTTTGTATCAAGGGCTATATCTCCGTAGCTGAGCACTCCATCAGCAGAATTCTGCATACGTCTGCCAAGAGCACGCAGCCGGGCAAGAAGCTCTTTAGTCATAAAAGGCTTTGTAAGATAATCGTCAGCACCGCTGTCAAGCCCCGTAACCTTATCGTCAAGCTCAGATTTTGCAGTAAGCATCAGAATAGGAGTAGTAATACCCTTAAGACGAGTCTTCCTCGCAACCTCATAACCGTCCATGCCGGGAAGCATAACATCAAGGATTACTATATCATAAATATTGCTTTCGATAGCTGCAAAACCGTCCAAGCCATTGTCATAGTGGTCAACATCATATTTTTCGAGACGAAGAATTTCGCAAAGCGCCTGTGCCATTCTTTTTTCGTCTTCAATAAGTAAAATCCTCAT
>JAZQZO010000396.1:0-4509 GCA_045634065.1 Acutalibacteraceae bacterium | reverse complement strand
CGAAAGAATCTATGACCTCAGAAACAGAAATAATATGTCCCAAGGAGCTCTTGCAGATAAACTTGATGTGTCCCGTCAGACTATATCAAAATGGGAAAATAATATGTGTCTTCCCGAAGCAGAAAAACTTCTGCAATTAAGTGAAATTTTCGGAGTATCTACCGATTATATATTGAAAGGCAGAACTATAACCGAAACCGAACCTGTTTATATCTATGTCAAAGACCCAGATGGTGAAAATAGTTCTAAATATAATGAAAAAATTGTACGGAAATATGTGGGGATAGTGCTTGCTGTAATCTTTGCACTTATAACAATAGTTATACTTGCAATGGGAGGTACAATCTTTGCTGTTATCCCGGGTGCAGTTATTGTTCTTGGCATACTATTAGCTAAAAATGTCCAACACCCTTGGCTGATTACTTCTTGGGCAACCTATATCATAGGCGTGGCAGCTTTACCATTTTTTACACGCATTTCTCCATTTATGATTTTCGACCCGATAATTTATACAGAAGGATACACTCTTCACTTGCTCTGGGGTTGGGGTATATGGATAGTTCTTACCGTCCTCATCCTCTGCACTGTCAAAGCTAAACGAGGTTACATTTTCAGGCCCAAAGACAACTCATAACCAACTCGGCGTGATAAAACCGGCCTTTTCTTCTTAAGTTTGACGCGCTTCAATAAAACAAAAAAGGAGACTCACACCGAGTCTCCTTAATTTTTTCTTGAACAAGAAGCTATTATTTTGCACTTACGGTTTCCTTAGCCTTTGACAATGCATCAGCAATAATTTCACTGCCCTCAGCTATCTTCTTTGTACTTGTCTTTTTTGCGTTATCCATAACCTTCTTATAAGGCATAAGCATTCCTTCTGTCATCTTATTGCCCATTTTTGATTTGATCTTCTCGCTTGAAAGCAGTGCACCAACAAGGTACATTGCAATCACTCTACCCTTGTGCTTCTGCGGGAAGTCATACTGACCGTGTGCCTTATAGAACTTGTGGTCAGCCTTCATCATACCCTGCATAGTGTAAATAAGGTCACGGAAAATTTTCATACCGCCAACACCGTAGAAGTTGGCAGGTTGAACATATTTATTCTTAAGCGCGTACATAAGAGTGTCTGCCATACGGTCGATTGACTTGTCTGCATCAATCTCGTCTGAAGCAATACCCGCAAGAAAGTTTCCGCCAACTTCAGCTCTGCCCTCAAGAATCATTCTAAGGTTCATTTCCTTTGAATATTCACCCGAAACAAGATAAGCTACGGGCATACCCATAGTTACTGTTCTGTGTCCATTGCAGAACTGTCTGTCATCATACATTTTGAAGAGGGGACCCATTGAGTGGTCTTTGATAGTGAATGCATAAACAATAGCATCTGCTGCCTGAATTTCATTTCTCAGGAAAGCATCGAAACCGTCTTTATATACGCAAGTGCCGTCAACTGCACAGTTAAAGCAACCGAGACAGCCACCTTTGAATGGGTACTCAGCGATATTAACAACTCTTGAGTTCATAGGAAGAACTGCTCTGAAACGTTCAATCATCTTGCCAAGCTGGGAGTCTTCTTCTTTAAGGTCAGCAACGACAACAATATCACCATTTGCTTTTTCAGTTGCAGTTTCAGGGATTGTGATATCACTGAGAGGCCTGCCTGCTGTTTCAGGTATGATAGGTTCGCTGTGATCATTTTCTTTGCTCCAGAGAATATATCTGAAGAATTCGAGAGCCTCTTTCTGTCCCTTTTCAGTTGTAAGATCGTCCATATCAGCTGAAAGCCCCTTGATAAACTTCATACCCATATCCTGGCAGTTGTCTTCGATATATCTGTGAGCTGTAATGTCCCAGAAGTGCTTTGAAGTTGTAATCTGAGTTGCGAACTTACCTGCAACATCCACGTTGTTTTCTTTCATAAGGTCAATGAAATAGTGAAGCTGACAGGGAGCGATAAAAGTATAAACGGGATATGAGAAGAGAATAAGATCTGCTTCTTCCAGTGCTTTCTTTGAAGAGGAGAAATCTCTCTGAATCTTTTTGATCTGCTGACCTGCGTGTATTACACTGAAATCGTGTTCGGGAAATTTGAGAGCAAGATAGTTGAGAGTCTGAAGAGTAACACTGTATTTACCTTTAGGACTTCCGTTGATGATGAGAATCTTCATTGTTTTTCACTTTCCTTTGTTATATTGTATTTTGTTTTATTGCTACATCTCATAATATCACAAAAACACATAAGGGTCAAGGCGGAGAATCAAAAAGTAACTTCGTGATTTTTCGGCAGTGTACTAGAAAAAAATTAACTTGATTATTGTGTGGCGGTAGATTATAATATATGAAAAGGAGTTGGATTTATGGCTAAGTTTTGTTGCGAACAATGCGCTTATTATGATTACGACGAGGAATATGATGAATATTTCTGCTCGGTAAATTTAGATGAAGACGAAATGGAAAAATATATGAGTGGCAACACAGATTCTTGCCATTATTTCACACTTTATGACGAATATAAAGTAGTAAGAAAACAGAATTAAAATATAAAGCAGGAGAAAAATTATGCAGTCACTAAAATATTTATATAAAATCGGCAGAGGCCCTTCCTCATCACATACAATGGGACCAGACAAGGCCGCAAGATATTTTAAAGAAACTTACAGCGATGCCGACAAATACAAAGTTATCCTTTACGGCTCACTTTCAAGCACAGGTAAAGGTCATAAAACCGACGAAGCTATTCTTGATGTTTTTGAAGGCGCAGATATAGAACTGATTTTCGGAAGTGGTGAAACAGAAGGGTTGCCCCACGAAAACACAATGGAATTCTTGGCTTATAAAGACGGGAAAGAATTTGCAAGAGAACGAATAATGAGCGTCGGTGGCGGGCGTATAGTCGTAGACGGCAAGCCCGAACTTGACGGTGAGGATATCTACGATTTACCCACCTTCGGTCAGATTGCAGAATATTGCAACAACCACAACATCAGACTTTGGGAATATGTTGAAAAGTGTGAAGGCAAAGAAATCTGGACTTATCTTCACGAAATATGGAAAACTATGAAAAATGCTATCAATGAGGGACTTTCAACAAGAGGTGTTCTTGACGGCGGTCTCGGAGTTGAAAGAAAGGCTCAGTACCTATATAATCAGTCTCACATTGACGAGAGCGATATCACAAGAGAAAATCGTCTTGTCTGTGCTTATGCATTTGCAGTCAGTGAGCAGAATGCAGGCGGCGGTGTTATTGTAACAGCCCCTACCTGCGGTGCTTGTGCAGTGCTTCCCAGCGTTCTTAAATATATACAGGATAAAAAAGGGTTCAGCGATGATGATGTGTGCAAGGCCCTTGCTGTTGGCGGTCTTGTGGGTAACCTTGTCAAAACCAACGCTTCAATCAGTGGTGCTGAATGTGGTTGTCAGGCAGAGATAGGCACAGCTTGTTCAATGGCTGCAGCCGCTCTCTGTGAGCTTTTTCATATGGGTATCGGTCAGATAGAATATGCTGCAGAAGTTGCAATGGAGCATATGCTCGGTCTCACCTGCGATCCTGTCTGCGGACTTGTGCAGATTCCTTGCATTGAACGAAATGCCGTAGCAGCTATGAGAGCTATCAATGCACTGTCTCTTGCAAACTTTCTTTCAACTACAAGAAAAATCAGCTTTGACACTGTGGTTGAAACTATGTATAAAACAGGTAAAGATCTCAATGCAATGTACCGCGAAACTTCTCAAGGCGGTCTAGCGGCAACATATATGCACCCGGGATCGTAAGGAATTCGAAATTATGAATAATGAATTATGAATTCGGAATTGCGATAGAATTAATGCGAGCAGGTTAGTTCCTGCCCGCATTTTTTATTCAGATGTATTTAATACCAACTGATAAAATTAAAGAGACGCGAAAATGAATTCGCGTCCCGATGATATTAACTTTATTGCTTTTTTTGCTGTACGGGATGGATGTTGCTTTTTCTGGCGTGTCAACTTTTACATCTGCTTACCCAAACACGTTCTTATGCTTTTTTCTTACCAAGCATAAGATTTGTAAGAATGCCGAGAATAAGTGCACAAGCAACTGATGTGATTGTGATATTGCCGAAGTTGAGGGTAAGTCCGCCGATACCTGCAATAAGAATAACTGAAACTGTGAAAAGGTTTCTGTTATCCTCAAGGTCAACTGATTGAATCATCTTGAGGCCCGACACTGCAATGAAACCGTAAAGAGCCATACATACGCCACCCATTACACAAGCCGGAATAGAATCAACGAATGCAACAAAGGGTGAGAAGAATGAAATAAGGATAGCTCCGATAGCCGCTGTTCGGATGGTTGCAACAGATGCATTCTTTGTGATAGCTACGCAAGCTACACTTTCACCGTATGTTGTGTTGGGACAACCACCGAAGAATGCACCGAACATTGAGCCTACACCGTCACCTAAAAGGGTCTTATCAAGACCAGGTTCTTTAAGGAGATCTCTTTCAATAATAGATGAGATGTTCTTG
>JAZQZO010000395.1:0-1781 GCA_045634065.1 Acutalibacteraceae bacterium | reverse complement strand
CTGTAACTGTTATAAGGGCAACTGTCTGCTTCTTGATGACGGTGACACCCACACCTGCCCACAGCTCATAACACCGAGCCATATTATCTGCAGATATTTTCTTGGCTGTGTGCTGCCGAGTGATAATGCCCTTATGAAAAGCATTACAGGTCACACACCTGCCGAAACGGTTATGCTGTGTGTCAGCCTAATCCGAGAGGTTCAGCTAACTCCGAAGGCAACCTCTATATGTTCGGCAAGCAGGAAGCCGAGGATATTTATGATACCGTTGAATATCTTGCAGTTCAGGATTGGTGTAACGGCAAGGTCGGTATGGCTGGTAATTCCTGGCTATCTGTGTGTCAGTGGTTTGCCGCCGCTGAACAGCCTCCTCACCTTACAGCTATTGCTCCTTGGGAAGGTTTTTCGGATATGTACCGTGATGTTACCTATAACGGCGGTATAGAAGATATTTCTTTTATCAGTATGATAAACAAAATACTTATATGGGGACAGAACGGAGTTGAAGACATAACCGCAAATTCCGATGCAAATCCTTTATACAACGACTATTGGGCAACCAAAACCGTTGATTACAGTAAAATCAACATCCCCGTTTACTGCGTGGCAAGCTACTCCAATACTCTTCATACTAACGGTACCTTCCGTGCATTTGACAGTATTGCTTCAGAACAGAAGTGGCTGAGAATTCATAACGAAATGGAATGGCCTGACCTTTACAACGAAGAAAGTCAGAAAGACCTTATGAAATACTATGATTACTTCCTTAAAGGAGAGGACAACGGTTGGGATGAAACTCCTGAAGTGCGTTATTCTCTTCTTGATATGAGAGGCAATGATGAAACCAATATTGCTACAACCTGCTGGCCTCCCGCAGAAGCAAAGGACACTGTTTATTATCTTGACAACAGCAATATGTCACTTACCACATCAGTACCGTCAACAAGCACTGCTGCAAAATATGACAGTACAGATAAAAAAGATTTTCTCTCATATGACCTGACCTTTGATAAGGATACAGCCTTAGCCGGATATCCGACACTCAAGCTTTATGTATCTGCCGAACAATCAAATGACATTGACCTGTTTGTTTCTCTTGAAAAGGTAGGCAGTGACGGTAAAAGGCTTTGCGATGTAACGGCTGATAATGCTTTATTTATGCTTAAGCTTGTTACTCAGGATACTGCTTCACCTGTAAGCTATGTAGGCTCACAGGGCAGACTTCGTGTTTCATTGAGAAATATTGATGAAAGCAAATCAATAAAGTATCATCCGTATTTTACCTATGACCAAAACGAATATCTTTCTGAGGGTGAAATTGTTGAGGTTACAATTCCTCTTATGCCTGTCGGTCTTAAATATGAGGCAGGTTCAACAATGAGAGTAACCGTTTCAGGTCAGTATCTCGCAGACGGTAACCCGATGAGCGGAGAGCCGCAAATAAACAATTCGGGCAACACCGTAATTCACACCGGTGGTCAGTATCAGTCACAGCTTACTGTACAGACAATCGGAAACTAACACAAAACAAACCACTTCACAGATTACAATGTGGAGTGGTTTTTGCTATGTGTGTTTTATAAAAAAATCTTATTTATCTAACCCATTACACCACAACCTCACAACAAAATTCAATTAGTTTACATACACCTGTTACTTCAAAAGTAGCAGGTGATTTTTAATGCCCAAAATCGCTGATTTTCGATATGTGAATACTGCGTCACATTTTTTCGCAGTACAATTAAAAATTTTAAGAAAGGAGGAACCCTTATGCAAAAACT
>JAZQZO010000394.1:0-11798 GCA_045634065.1 Acutalibacteraceae bacterium | reverse complement strand
CATGGTTGTCTTCCTAAGACCGCTTGGCCTCCGACTTTAAAAAGCAGTCTGACCAACTGTTGTTACACTGTCAGGAATTGTTACACTTGTGAGGCTAGCGCAGTATCTAAAGGCATCATCACCAATAATTGCTACACCATCAGGAATTGTCACGCCTGTAAGGCTCTCGCAACTTAAAAACGCACCGTTAGATACTATTAACGCATCGCTTTTAATATTATAATTGCCAGAAATTGATGTTTTTGCCCTTATAAGATGTTTGTCTATATAAAGCACATCATCTTCCCAATTGTCGTAGTTATTGTAATAAGCAGTATTTAAAAACGCATCAACTTTGATGTTTGTCACACTATCAGAAATTGTTATATTTGATAGATTTACACAATCAGAAAAAGCACACTGACCTATACTTGTCACACTATCAGGAATTGTTATATCCTTAAGACTTATACAATTACTAAAAGCAAAATCTTCAATGGTTCTTACACTATTAGGAATACTATATGAATTTTCTGTGCGTCCTTCAGGATATTTAATTATCTTAGTCTTGTCTTTGTCAAACAGCACACCAAAGCTGTCACTTGAAAACTTTTTATTATTCTCATCAACAGTTATACTTATCAAGTTTGTGCAATATGAAAATACATCATTTCCTATGATTGTAACACTTTTGGGAATTGTTATATTTGTAAGGTTTGTGCAGTTCTTGAACGCATAGGCACATATAATTGTCACACTATCTGGAATGTGTATACTTGTAAGACTTTCGCAACCATCAAAAGCGTTAAACCCAATTTTTGTTACACTATTAGGTATTGTTACACTTGTTAGACTCGTACAATCTAAAAATGTACAATCTTCTATAATCGTTACACTATCAGAAATTTCTATACTTTTAAGACTTGAACAGTCACGAAAAGCATTAGTACCTATACTTGTTACACTATTTGGAATTATTATGTTTATAAGGCTGTCGCAATCTTCAAAAGCAGATCCACCTATGCTTGTTACACAATTGGGGATTGTTACGTCTGTTAGGCTGATGCAACATCCAAACGCAACTCCACCTATGCTTGTCACACTATCAGCGATTGTTGTTTTCACTAAGTTTCTACATTTAAAAAGGAAATAATTACCTATATTTGTTACACCATCTTCTAAAGCAACACTTTTTATGGCGTCACTATTATAAAAAGGTGATGAACTATATGAATAATTCCACATCTCACCCGTACCGCTGATAACAAGCTCACCTGTGGTGCTGTCAAAGTTCCAATAAACATTATCACCGCACTGACCAGTTGCGGCAAGCTCGTCGGCTGCACTAGCCTTGTCGGCAAACCACTCGCTGAAGTCGGGCAGCTCGATACCAACAAAGCCACTAAGCGGTGCACTTGTAAGGCACATAACCACCACGAGTAAAGTACATAAGATTTTCTTTCCTGTTTTTAACATAAATTTTCCTCCAATCTAAGAAAAGAATTCTAACAGAGTTATTGTACTCCTTTAACTCATTAAAATCAATTGACTTATACACTAAAATAACCGTCTTAAATTTAGTTATTATTTCGAAAAATTTTTTTGATTAAATTCATTCGTACCCCCACAATAACCCCACGTCCCCAAAACACCAACCCCGAAGAACACTGCTCATTCAAGAGCCGTTCTCCGGGGTGATTTTATTCAGATCTCAGTGGCAATGCTGTATCTCCATTTCTGAAGATATTTGTCAGATATTCCCTGACATCAATGCCGTTGGCCTGAGCTGTGCCTATGATTGAATAAGCTATGGAACTGTCAGCAGCTCCTTTTGGTGATGTAGAAAATAACCAGTTCTTCCTGCCGATTACAAATGGTTTCACTGCTCTTTCTGCAACGTTGTTGTCAATCGCGATGTTTGGGTCTTCAAGAAAAGCATAAAGATAGCCTTTCTCGTTACGGACATACTGAACAGCCTTGGCTAAACCTGTACCCTGACTGGGATTTAATGTTTCAAGCCATAGGTAAAAATCGTCAAGAACCTTTCTGGTGTGTTCCTGCCGTTTTGTGTGCCGTTCTTCAGGACTAAGGGATGCATATTCTCTTTCAAGAGCAAATATTTTGTTGATTCTCTCAAAACCTTCGTTGGCTCTTGATGTCTTTCTGATTTCTTCATCTGTCGGTAAGGCTTCATAAAACTTTCTTCTTGCATGTGCCCAGCATCCGCAGCGGGTGATATCTTTTAACTTGTTGTACCCGTCATAACCATCGCATACCAGGTATCCTGTATAACCATTAAGAAAATTAACTGCATTTTCACCATTTCTTGTCTGTGTATATTGATACAGCTTGATTTTGTCGGTACAGTATACCCACATTCTTGATTGGGTTTTAGCTTTTCTGTTTTCTTCGTGTAAAACCTGTACCACTGTCTCATCAGCGTGAATAACTTTTTTCTTTAATATTTCGCTGTGCAGTTGTTGGTAAACAGGCTTGAGATACGTTTCTGATGCTTCAATAACCCAATTGGCAAGGGTAGCTGTTGATATTTCAGCTTTCATACCCTTAAAGTCTTTTGCCAACCTTTCGAGGGGTACAGCCTTGGCATACTTCTCATAGAAAATATGTGCCAACAGTTCTGGTGAACAGTAACTTTTAGGTAATACTGATTTAGGTACCTTGCCTTTGATTATCACTGCTTTTTCACTGACAGATTTGTCTGTATACTCACCACATTCGGGACACTTGACAACTTCTGCATAATGCTTGCGTCTGAATATCTTAGAAGGAACATATACCAATTCTTCACGTATATATTCTTTGCCTATTACTTTCATTTCTGACTGACATTCCAGACATACAGTATCAGCTTTATGTATAACTTCTTCTACAGGTAAATCCTTGAATATTTCATCTCTGGTTCTTTTCTTGTTACGGGAATGACCTTTTATTGCGATTGACTTTTCTTCTTCACGCTCTGATACAGACTGCTCTTTTTCTGCTTCGTTAAAAAGGCTGAGTTGGTCAGGATTTACTTCGATTACCGTCTTTTCGCTTTTCTGTCCGAAAGCTACATAATCAGTTATCAGCAATATTCAATTTTGCGGTCAAATACTACAAACTACCGTCAACCCTGCCTCTGCCTGTGGCTCTATGGGAAAGAAAAAAGCGGAAAGTATACAGTTTTGGACAAAAGAAGAATTTGACTCTTTTATAAAATTCGTATCAGATAAACCGCTTTCAAAAGTTGTATTTCACCTTTTCTTTTATAGCGGTGTGCGTGAGGGTGAGTTATTGGCTCTCACTCTGAACGATTTTGATTTTGATAATAATACTGTCAGCATTACAAAGAATTACGCACGGCTCGGATATGAAGAAATAATACAAGCACCCAAAACACCGAAAAGCAAACGAACAATAACTCTGCCTGCTGAAATAATGGAAATGGTAAAAGAATATAGTTCAATGATTTATGACTACAAACCAACGGACAGGCTATTTCTAACAAGTAAGCAAAGTTTAACAATAGAAATGATTAGAGGTTGCACCGCTTCGGGCGTGAAAAGAATACGCATACACGCTCACGCCTCATTGCTCATTGAGTTAGGTTTTGCCCCTCTGTTAATCTCTGAACGGCTCGGACACGAAAACATAGAAACAACTCTGAACACATACTCTCACCTATGCCCAAATAAGCACGGAGAAGTAGCAGAAATATTGTCAAAATTGATACAAAATTAAAAATTTAGTACGATATTAGTACGATTATAAAATAAAAAGTCCCGAAAACCCTTGTAAATAAAGGCTTTCGGGATTTCTTGTCATTATTCCCACTCTTCTACGAGATGGTGTTATATTCTCCAAACAAAATATAATCCCCTCTTTTTATATCAAAACAGGGATAAGATTTATCATTTCCATCCATTATATGATGTCCGGTATCAAAAGCGGTATCAAATGGGCGGTATCAATTGTTTGAGACTCGGAAGTTGTTCTTTAGTACGAATATATTATAGCAAGTTTAAGAAGAAAAAGCAATATGTTGATAAAAACTCACCCCTATACCGAGGTGAGTTTTACCGTTATTAATAGTGTTTTGTACCACAATCACACACAGGGTTCATCTTGAACAACTTCCAGAAGAACTGTACTATCTTCCAGATGAAGCCCATAAAACCGGTCTTATGGCAAAGATGTGAGCAGTTTTCTACTTTGCTCTTTCCGCAGTTTGTGCAAACATTGTTCTTGTAGTTATGTCCCTTTTCAGCAACTGACTTTGTTTCGCTATGAGTACATCTGGAGCAAATTGCTGTCTCGGTACCCTTATCTGTGCAAGTGGACTGTTTGGTTACCACATAAGCACCCATAGAGTGTCCGAGGGCAGGTGTATAATTATCCTTATAGCTATGTCCGCACACATTGCAAACATAAGTTGTATAACCTTCAGATTTACAAGTCGGAGCAGTTACTTTTGAAGTGTAGCTGTGATGACCGTTGAACGCACATTCAATCTCACCGTATGTAGGAACATTAGCTGCATCTTCAGGCATAATCAGAGCATAGTAACTAAAGTGGTCAAGCTTGAGAACAATGTAGTTTCCTTCAACATAATAACCGGTCTTATCAACTGAACTGTTTTTCAGATAAGGTATATTATCCTCTGACCCGTCTTCATTTACTCTCTTGACAATAAGGTTTCCGTTCTTAGCATTTGAAAGAACATCGCCTTCTGCGTAAAGTTTTACATAAATATATCCATCAGGCTGAACAACTATTCCCGCATTATCATAAAGAGTAAGATCAACTACCTGTGTTTTATTCCACCAGCTGTTTGTATCATACTGAGCCTTGTAATTGATAACCTTAGAGTCTGCTTTACCGCAAACTGTACAAGTCATTGTTGCTACAGATTCATTGTTTACCATCTGAACATTAGCAGTATAATTATGGTCATCATATTTATTGGTTTCTTTGTATGACAAACCGCAATCACAGGTATATGTAACTGTTATGCCGGTTGTGCACTCGCCCTGCACCTTAGCTTTTTTATAGCTGTGTTCATGCTTTTCAAGAATAGCTGTAAATTCAAGATCTGCATCAGGCATTCTGTAAGGAATGTTACTGCTCCAACCTTTTAAAATATAACCTTCAACATCTACAGCAGTAACATTGATAATTGCACCGATATGATATGTTTCATAGATTTCTTTACCATCTATAATCCATTTAACACTTCTGGTTTCAGTCGTATAATCTGCTTCAAAAACAGTATAATCCTTAGTTACAGTTTCTCCGTCTGTAATTATCCAATCTGCTGCATCAGTTTCAGGAGCAACAATAGGATCACCTACTGCAACCTCACGGATTGCATAGACTTCGTCACCAATTCTGAACTCAACAATAGCTCTGCCGCTTTCAATTGGTTCTGCTTCAGGCACATCGAAACTGATAACCTTTTTACCGCCACTTTCTATACCGGCATCTTCAGTATTAGTTACAAATGTTCCGCCGGCGAGGGTTTTATCATTAGCAGTTACATCAAATATTACTTTTGCTCCATAGCCGATCTGAATGTTATTTTCATCGAACACTGCCTTAGGAACAAGATTATCGATTTTAACAGTAGTTGTACCATCAGCATTTCTTACAATTGTGATATCACTGTCTTTTATTCCGTACTGTGTTTTCACAGACTCACGTAAAGCATTTTCATTTTCTGTTGTAAGAGTGAAATACTTACTTACTGTATCCAAAAAGCTTACTTTTGTGAATGAAATTGTGTTGACAATCTGCTGTGAAACAATATCATCAAACATCTTTGAAATTTCATCCTTATCTTCAGCGGAAAGGAAGAAATTCTTCATCTGTGCTGCAACGCCTTTGTCTGCCATGCTGCTAGCAGATGGATAGTTAGATGAAACATAATGAAGGAATTTATTAATCTTATTACTTTCATCAGAAGGATCAGCACCTGCTGCTACACCAATACTATAAATAGGTGTGTTGTAGAGATTTTTAATCTGATTTGCATATACAATAGCATCATTCGCAACAGTGTAGTTAAATGCACCCATATTTCTACCGGGGTCACCGGGTTCACCGTCAGTTATAAAGAGAACCAACTTTTTACGTCCATCCTGATTATTAGCAAGAATCTGTCTTGCCATCTGAAGACCGTAATCCGATGATGTACCGCTTATACCGGTAAGACTATCAATACCATTTTTAAGAGTGCTCAACTTTGTATTTACATCCATAAAAGCTGCTGAATAATCAGCATCTGTCAGCTTATTGAAAGTTTTAATTTTTCCGTCACCAGCAATCAGACCTGTACCCTTGTAGTTATCTTTAGTGCCTGAGAAGCTGATTAATGCAATTCTGTGATCTACATTATATTTTGTTGCACTTTCATCAACTGTATCTACAAAACTCTTTGCAACATTTTTGAGAACCTGAAGCCTTGTTTCTTTGCCAATTTTATTACTTGTCATTGAACTTGACTGGTCCATAACAAGAATAATATCATAAGGTGTTGCACCCATAGGAACTTCTGCATTCAGTGTTTCAGCAAAAGCTGAAAGGGTAATTGTTGCAATACCATTCTTATAAACAACATCTTTTTTAGAGTCGAGCTTTGATTGGTTATCACTCGTCTTAAGCTCATATATTGCTTCAATGTAGATGTCTGAATCTACATTAGTATCATAAGACTCCCAATATCCGATATAACCATCAGCTTCAGGCACATCAGGATTTACGATCGTCATACCATAGTTGAAGAGTACTTCTTCTACAACTCTGTACTTTTTGCCGTTATATTCAAAGTCGCCATTTTCATCAGCAACAATAAAGTATGCTGTATTTGAATCAAGCCTACCAAGTATATTGGTTTCTTTATGAGAGGGATCATTTTTGCATATACGGATTTCCTCACCATCATTATAAATGGTCGGCTCCTTGCCTTCAACGATATACCACTCGCCCCAATCGTGATCTGTTGCAGGAATAACCTTACCCTTTACAATAACTGAATTACAGTCTGAGCAGTACTTATCACCTGTGTAACCGTCTTCTGTACAGGTTTCAGTTTTATCATTTTTGATGTAAGTTTCACCTACATGGTTATTGGGATTAAGCTCAACTGATTCTGTCTTCTTATGGCTGTTATCATTCTGACAAGTGTATGTCTTTGTGCCGTGAAGTTTACAGGTTGATTCGGGATTGATTACACCTTTGTCCCAATCGTGACCTGTTGCAGGAATTTCGTTCTTTTCTCTGCTGAGCTGTTTGCTACATTCTGTGCAGTATACAACTTCATCATAACTGCCCTTTTCTTCACACTTGGGAGCTACTTCATTTTCAATTACTGCTTCACCAGGAGTATGAGCTTTAAGTTCGATAACTGCAGTTTCTTTATATCCGCAGACTGTACAAACCCTTTCCTTTAAGCCCTTAGATGTGCAGGTTGCTTCTTTGATTACAACCCAATCACCAAATGTGCAGTTTTCAGTTTCTGTATATGTGCAGCCGTTTCGCTGACATTCTCTTGTGTGAGTACCGTTGTTGTTATCGCTCCACTCGCCCATATCGTGACCGAGTTTTGCAATAGCTTCACCTTTTTCAAGAAGTACATCACAATCCAAACAATACTTGTCACCCGTGTAACCGTCTTCTGTACAGGTTGCAGCTTTATCATCCTTGATGTAAGTTTCGCCCACATGGTTATCGGGATTAATATCTACTGATTCTGTCTTCTTATGGCTGTTATCATTCTGACAAGTGTAGGTCTTTGTACCGTGAAGCTTGCAGGTTGATTCAGGATCAATTACACCGTTATCCCATGCGTGTCCGATCTGAGGATCAACTGTATACTCGATAGTTGTTTCGTTGTTAGCGTTTTCATCGAAGAAAAGTTTCTGACAATAATCTCTTTGACAAGTATAGTACTCAAAATTACCATCTACTGTACAAAGCGGAGCGACTTTATCGGTTTTCTTCATATCGTGACCTATAGGCTCAGTGTAGTCAGCAATATATTCATCACCGCAAATTGTGCCGCTATTTACTCTCTGACACTTGTAAATACTGTAACCGCCTTCGGTACACTTAGGATCAATTGTATCATAAAGCTTATGATCGTGACCCAGCATATCAAGTGTAATATCGTCATATTCCTTACACTTAGTACAAGTATATGCTTCCAAACCATCTATAGTACAAGTAGGTGCTATGTCTCTTGTAGTATCACGTTGGAAGTTATGGGCACCACCCTCGGTATATGTACAAGGTGAATTGGTACATTTATTATATACACAACCACCATCAGCTTTAACCTCTACTAAAGCATGCTCTGTGCAAGGTGCAGGAATTTCACCTTCTTCGAGAAGGATCGTACAACGTGTACAGTGAATTTCATACTGACCCGGATAGATGCAGTAAGCTTCTTTGATAACAGTTTTGCTTGCCGGAGCATGCGGAAGTCTGCCTAAAGGCTCATGCTCATATACAACATCAGGTTGTGAACTGTGAGCTTTATCTGTGTGTTCACAGTTTCTGCAGGTAATGTAAAGTATGCCATCTTCAAGGCAAGAAGTAGGCTTCCATTCACCGTTAACCAATTCAGCATTATCTGCATATGAAACATAGTAATCTGCAGGAATTTCAGGGATATCTCTTTCAGCTATAACAGCATTACAAGTCTCTCCGTCGTGCACTCGATTACATTTTTTTATTTCATAACCCGTTACACCGCAACCATTAGGAGAAACTAATTCCCATTCAACGGATTCTTTATCTACATGAGCCCCTGCTGCTTTGATTATCCACTCATCCTGCTGAAGTTCTGTTTTGCCATCTTTATCAGCATAGAATTTTCTGCAAGTTTCACACTGATAATATTCTGTCTGTCCGTCTGTAAGACAAGTCTGAGTAACTGCATCGTATTTTGTCATTGTGTGACCAAATGCAGTAATGGGTGTATCTTTGTATTCGTTACAAGTTACACCATTATCATATCTGCAGCAGTATTCTCTATAAATACCGTCTTCAGTACAAGTAGCCGGTTTGATAACAGCACCTGAAGCAGGATCAATATTATGACCAAGTGATGCAACTTCATCACTTATAAAGTCATGAGTACCGGGATGAACAGTACACTTATTAAGAATATAACCTTTTGTTGTGCATGTTGGATTAACTGCTTCTTTAGTCCAAACGCAATTATTTTCAGTCTTATCAATGTACATACCGCAACCATTACGACAATATGCTCTGTAAACAGTAATGAGGTCTGTCTTACTGATTATGCTCCACTCGGAATTATTCTTATCAAAAGCAGGATAGTTATGAGGATGTGTAACAGAATTCGGATCATATACACCACATCTTGAACACTTTTTACCGGATACATAACATACATCCTCAGTTGCAACAAACTCTTCATCAACAGCAGTTGTAAAGTTATGACCTAAAGCTGACATATTGTAACTGTAAAGTGTTCTTGTTTCAACTTTTCTGTCATTAGTAGCTGCTACATAATTGTCCTGCCAAGCTGAAGCGGAACCCCACTTCCAATAATTAAATAGCATTCTATAATCTTTATATGTACAAGTGTAATAGTCGAATCTGAACCACCTTGTTGCACCCTGGCAGTCATTCCAACTAGTTCTTTCAGGAACAATATAATTTCTGATTCCTAAGCTATTGCAATAACCTGTATCAGAGGAATAGTCACCCTTGCTTGAAGTAAATGCTCCAAAGTATTTATAACCATAACCATTGTTGCCAGTGCCTGATTTGTTAAATATCGCTCTAGTTGAGGTTCCATTTGCATAGCTTGTGTCATACATCCAATGCCAATAAACATAACCAGCCCAACCTGTTGTAACTTCACGTTTATTAGTTGAATTTGAATACGCACTCACATCACAGCTTTTATGGAAACTTGTATAAATTGAATGGCTCTGATCAAACCCTGAAGGGAAAGAAGCATAATTAAATGAATTCGTTGACTGATGCACCCAACTACCACCATTTTGAGTCCAACCACTAAGAGATGTTTCATATGATGTAGTTGTTTGTTTGTCATAATAACGATACTGTACCTTTGTCTTCACTCTGTCTGAAGAAAGAGTTGATGCAAGAGACGCATCAGTTGTCCAATCAGTCCAAGCATTGTTTGCATTGTAATTTGACACATATGAATATGAACAACGTGTGCAGGTAAGTATCGCCTCACCATAAGAGGTACAAGTTGGCGAAGTGTAACCTGTTACACAATTATGACCAAGCTTAGGTTCAACTGCTGTATAAGTGTGACTTGAATCACGCTTACATACAAAAGTTCTTACACCATCGGTTGTGCAAGTCGGCTTTGTGGTAACAGTACCAACATCCCAATCGTGATCCAATGGAGCTTCACAAGCCTCTTTGCAAATTTTACAATAACCGTAACTGAGACAAGTAGCTTTCGGATCTACAACATGTCCGCCTTTTGTGGTTTTAGTTTCTTCATAGCCACAACGTGTACAAATACGCTTATCATAACCATCCTGGCTGCAATTTGCCGCCTGAACAACTGTCCAAGCACCAAAATTATGACTAACCTTCGGTGATTCCTGATGGCTGAGATACTTAAAGTTTGAGAGTCTTATCCAACCCCAACTACCGTATCTGAATGTATAACCCCAATTTCCATCGGCACTTTTCTTGTATACATGTGCATAGTCTGGGTTGCTTCCGCTAAGAAATGTATTATAGTAACCGGATGAAGTTGATGTTGATTTATAAAGTCTTGTATCTGAACCTGTAGCTACATAAACATCAAAACTCTTATGATTCTGATTAACACAAGTTGAACCATTCATTTTCATAAGATATGTTCTCTCAGGTTTAAAACCAAGATGCCATTCGTACCCTGCTTCATCAGATCTGTACATTACTCTGCCGGTTGAATGTGCAGCAACAACCGGAGTACCATTTTTAATATCAATAACAATAGCAGTGTGTGTCATTCTGCTTGAACCTTCACGGCTATAGAGAATAACATCGCCAATGCTTACGTCAGATGCTTTTGGATTTTTGATTACCTGTGCACCGATTTTAACGAGGTAATTATAAAGCTGCTGGCAACGAATATATGAACCTGAATAATCGTCCCCGTAATATGTACCCCAATGAGCATAATAACCACTTATATTCCAATAGTTATCCATATTAAGTCCGCCCATATAGAGGCATTGGGACACAAAGTTTGCACAGTCGCCTCCATCATCCCAATAGCCCTTGTTATAAAGAACTGAATAATAGTCGTACAAGTGATCAATCGCCCATTGAGCAGCAGCTGTCGAGCAGTAATTTACATTAACAGCATCTGCCTTATTACTGAACCAATCGGGAAGGTCTATATCAAGACCTGTGAAGTCCTGCATCGGTGCAGAAGTCACCAGCATCAGCACAACAAGAATTGTACATACGATTTTTTTGAATGCTTTCATAATTAATCTCCTCTCTGTCATAGACAGTTATTGCTTTTATATAATACTCCTTTAATGCGATAAAATCAATTAGCAAAACTGCATAAATAATAAGGCGTGAATTTTAGATATATAGAATTCAAATTTCAACTTGATTTACATCTCAGTTCAAAAAATAACCCCCGAAGCCCTTGAAAACAAGGAGGTTCAGGGTTAGTGTCATTATTCCCAATTTTCTACGAGATAGCATTATATTCTCCAAACAAAATATAATCCCCTGTTTTTTTATCAAAACAGGGGTAGATTTTATCATTTCCGTCCATTATCTGATGTCCGGTATCAAAA
>JAZQZO010000393.1:0-3766 GCA_045634065.1 Acutalibacteraceae bacterium | reverse complement strand
ACTCCTTGGCTCACAGAACGACATGGCTACGATCCGACTTGTTCCGATTTGTCAGGATACCGGTATGGCTTGCGTCTTTCTGGAAATCGGCCAGGATGTCCACTTGGTTGACGGTGACCTAACGGAAGCGGTGAATGAAGGCGTGCGGCGTGGCTATACCAATGGTTATCTACGCAAATCCGTGGTTGCCGATCCGATTCGTAGAGGAAATACTGGCGACAACACGCCGGCGATGCTCTACACAGAGATCGTTCCCGGCGAAAACGTTAAGATCACTGTAGGCCCCAAGGGCTTCGGTAGTGAGAATATGAGCCAGATTCGTATGTTTAAGCCCTCCGCAGGTCTTCAGGGCATCAAGGACTTCATCCTTGAGGCTGTTGAAACTGCAGGTCCCAACCCCTGTCCTCCTATGGTTGTAGGTGTTGGTATCGGGGGAACATTTGATAAGGCTGCTCTTCTTGCTAAGAAGGCTCTTATGCGCCCCCTTGATTCCGAGAATCCCGATCCCTTCTATGCAGATCTTGAAAAGGAAATGCTTGAAAAGATCAACCAGCTCGGTATCGGTCCTCAGGGCTTCGGCGGTATGACAACAGCAATCGGTCTTAACATCGAAACTCTCCCGACACACATCGCAGGTATGCCTTGCGCAATCAACATCAACTGCCATGTAACACGTCACAAATCGGAGGTAATATAAAATGGAAAGAAAGATTACATTACCCCTCACTGAAGAACTTGCAAAGAGCCTTAAGGCTGGTGACAGAGTTCTTCTCACAGGTATCATTTACACTTCAAGAGATGCCGGTCACAAGAGAATGTGTGAATCACTTGCTAAGGGTGAAGAGCTTCCCATCGATCCTATGAATGCAACTATCTACTACGTTGGTCCTACACCCGCTAAGCCCGGTACTGTTATCGGCTCAGCAGGTCCCACAACAAGTGGTAGAATGGACGCTTATGCACCCACAATGATGTCAGTTGGTGCAAGAGGTATGATCGGTAAAGGCGCAAGACTTCCCGAAGTTGTTGACGCTATGAAGAAGTACAGTGGCGTATACTTCGGTGCTATCGGTGGTGCAGGTGCACTTCTCGCTAAGTGCATCAAGAGTGCAAAGCTCATCGCTTATGAAGATTTAGGCGCAGAAGCACTCCGTGAGCTTTATGTTGAAGATATGCCTCTTATGGTTATCATCGACTCAGAGGGTAACAACCTCTACGAGCTCGGCAGAGAAGAATATCTTGCAAGCAAGAAATAATTAAAAAGTGATTTTTATGGGACGCGGGTCAGACTCGCGTCTCTTTTTTATGTGACCACCGAGTGGGCGAGGGGAGAAAAGAAAATCATCGCGTGTTTGATTCTTTTTCCGCGATAGGAAAAAGAATGCCTGCCCGGCGAGGGCATATATAAAAAAGGACGGCACACGGGCCGCCCTACTGTAATTGTATCTGTTTATTTAATTTTAACTGTGAAGCCCTCTTCAAAGGTACCGTCTAAGACGAGATAGTAAACCGCACCGAACTTCGCACTGACTTTAACGGTCTCATCAAGAATATATTCATTGCCGTCGAAGCGGTGGATGCTTTTAATCGCCTGATAGAAAGTTTCTTGAGTCAGTTCTTCAGCAAGGTCATCATTTCGGCAAAGGCTCAGAAGATATTTATAGACCGTAAGGGCATAGCTTTGATATATCTCATCCAAGGACTGCATTTTTTCATCTCCTTTCCCTTCGTTCTGTATGTTAATGCTGAAAAGTTCTGTTTTGTTACAGCTTTTGTGAAACTTTTATAATTTTATTATATCCTTTCAATTTGTTTAAAGCAATATAAAAGTTTGAAACAATACAGCAGCTAACTGCAAATTTCTCCTTAAGCCTTGACTTGGAGAACCGGAAGTAATAAAATAGAATCAAGGAGATGATTTTATGATTATTGCAGTAACTTATGAAAACGGTCAGGTATTCCAGCACTTCGGACACACAAAGCAGTTTAAAATTTATGACATTCAGGATGGCAGAGTTGTGTCTTTTAAGATTGTTGATACCAATGGTAGCGGTCACGGTGCCCTTGCAGGCTTTCTCAAAGAGCAAGGTGCCGAGGTGCTTATCTGTGGCGGTATCGGTGGTGGTGCTCAGAATGCTCTGACTGATGCGGGAATCAAGTTCTTCGGTGGAGTGCAGGGCAGTGCTGACCAGGCGGTTGTTGCATATGTCTGCGGAAAACTTAACTACAATCCCGATGCTAAGTGCGATCATCACGACCACGAACACGGTGAGGGTCACACTTGCGGTGAACACGGTTGCCACTGATCATAGCAAAATAAAAACAGCCACTCGTTTTGAGTGGCTGTAATTTTTATATTAAAATTGATCAGAATACGATGATTAAGAGCTGTGAAACAAGTACAACAGCGATGAGTGCGATGGGGTAAGTTGCAGCATAAGCTGAAGCAACGTCCTCTGTCTTAGCTACACCGATAAGAGTACCGAGAGCAGGAGTTGAAGTCATACCGCCTGTGATTGAGCCAAGGTTGTTGAGAAGGCTGAGCTTAAGAACATACTTAGCGAAGAAGTAACCGATGATAAGAGGTACGATTGTCATAATAATACCGTATACGAAGTACATAATATCGAAGTTTTCAACGAATTCTGCACCACCGGGAATACCTGCGCCAACAAGGAAGAGTACAAGGCCGAGCTCACGGAAGAGCTTGAGTGTGCTCTGAGCGGGCATAATGTTTACCTTGCCAATGCGTGAGAAGTGACCGAGTACAAGGCTTACAAGGAGACAGCCGCCTGTTGTTGTGAGTGAGAAGCAAGTGCCGCTGAGACCGTCGCCTGAAAGAGGAATCTTAATCTGACCGATGACGGTACCGAGGATAGCTGCAAGTGAGAATGCTGCGATGCCCATATGGTCGATTTCGAAGAGCTTGCCTGTGAAAGCTTTCTTCTCGCCTTCTTCTTTAACAACGAGCTTAGCACGTTCTGCATCCATATCAGCCTTTGTGAGTTTGGGGATAATCTGTACGAAAAGTACAACACCGATAACACCGAAGATATAAGCGATACCGTGACCAACTGAAACGAGAGCCTGATATTCAGCTGCAACAGTAGCTTTAGCAGCTGAGAATGCGGGTGTTGATGTGAGTGAACCTGAAAGAAGACCAACTATCATAGCAACAAAGCCGTCTTGTTCTTGGATTGTAGCGCCATAGCCGAAGATTTCACCTGCATAAATACAAATAACAGCCGAAATACCACCAGCAAGGATTACTACAAGACCTAAAAGAACATAAGACTTAAAGTTGCGCTTGAAGTTGCCGAAGAACTTTGGTCCTGCGATATAACCTACTGAGGTTACGAACAAAACAAGACCCAAAGCTTCAATGATTGATAAACCGCTTGAGAAATCGTAGGGCGCTTTGGAAGCTGCGAACAACAACTCCCCTGCTTCGCTCATATGGAAGAACAAAGCGCCGAAAAGCAACGCGATAATAAATACACCCGCGTCGCCCAAGGAAATACCCTTGATAGTAATTCTACCAAGAGCATAACCGAACAAAAGCACACCAAACACTACAAACAAAAGAGTGTAGATATTGCTAATAGAAATTACACCATTAAAAAATTGCATTTAATTCTTCCTCCTTAAAAATCTTTTTGCTTTGTGTAGTTAGGAAGAAGTTTTGGAGAAACAACGTCAGTTACGATACCAGCATCTGCCATTTCTTTCTTGAAACTTACAACGTGGTCGAGATTGAGCTTGTCAC
>JAZQZO010000392.1:0-5934 GCA_045634065.1 Acutalibacteraceae bacterium | reverse complement strand
ATAATTTTTTTCTACCTTTTCGTCATTAGTAACAATAGGGTCCATATGAATTACAAGTTCAATTCCGAATTTTTCTTTGGTGAGTTTTTCAATTGTATCAATTGTATCGTGAGCTGAAAGAAGATCACCGTCGGCTGCAATTTCAGTGTGTACACTTGCAAAAATTCTTGTTGCGCCATAGGAATGTACTACGAGGTCGTGGATGCCCAGAATTTCATCGTGTGACATAATGAACTCAACGAGTTCGTCTACAAGCTCTTTTGACGGAGGAGTACCAAGTAAAATTCCGATTGATTCTTTCAGAATATTGAAACCTGCATAGAGAATAAACAATGAAACAACAATACCCATATAACCGTCAATCGGAAGGTCTGTGAACAGAGAAACTATAAGCGAAATTAGAGTAACAGTTGTAGCTGTAATATCGCCAATGCTATCGGTGAAAACAGCTGTCATAGCAGCGGAATCAATCTGTTTGCCAAGAAATCTATTAAAGAGTGCGAGCCACAATTTGCCGCCGATTGAAAGAACAAGCACAATTACTGCCGGTACCGAAAAAACAACAGCTTCGGGATTTTTTATCTTTTCAATTGATGATTTTATAAGTTCATAACCCATAAGCTCGACCAAGAATCCCACGATAAGGGCGGCAACATATTCTATTCTGCCGTGACCGAAGGGATGTTCTTTATCAGGTTTCATATTTGCCATCTTAAAGCTGACAAGTGTAATTATGCAAGAAATGCTATCACTGAAATTATTAACAGCGTCAGCTGTGATTGCAATGCTGTTTGTCAGAGTACCGATGAGGTATTTTGCTATTGCAAGCACAATGTTTATAATTATACCGGTTATACTGCCAAGGTAGCCGTATTTTTCGCGAACATCAGGATTTTTCAAATCCTGATAATTTTTTATAAAAAGTCTGACTAAAAGTTTAGACATCAATGTTTCAACTCCGATTATTTATTTATGATATGCACATCAAGCTGATTGAAAGGTATAGAAATATTGTTCTTATCAAGAGCGATCTTCACATTTTCCTGCATAGCAAAATATACATTCCAATACCTGTCAACCTTACACCATACTCGTGCTGTAAGACAAATAGAACTTGCTTCGTGGGATTTTACATAAACTTCAGGCAGAGGATCCTTTAAGATATCTTCATTTGAAAGGGCAACTTCTCTGATAACAGCTTTAGCTTTTTCGATATTGTCGCTGTAGCTTATTGAGAACAAGAAGTCTACACGTCTCATATTTTCGGCAGAATAGTTGATGATATGATTTGTTGTAATGTGTGAATTAGGAATAACAATTCTCTTATTATCAGGTGTGATGATAACCGTATTCATAAAACGGATATCTGCAACAGAGCCTGATACACCATTGAGTTCAACGAAGTCGCCTGTTTTGAAAGGATGGTTTAAAAGAATCTGAATACCGCTTGCAAACTGAGCAACTGTTGACTGAAGACCGAGACCGGCTGTTACACCGGCAGCACCGATAGCAGCAACAAGAGAGCCAACATTTATAAACATAGAAGCTGCACTCATAATAAACACAAAGTTTATTGTTACAGATACTATTCTCTTGATAAAGTTATATACCGAGGGGTCAACCTTTCTTGCTTTCAGAGCTTTTACAACAAATTTTTTAGCAAGTCTTGAAAGGAAGTAACCCAAGATTACGATTGCTACTGCAATGATGATTGTCGGAAGTTTTTCCATAAATTTCTCAATGAGCTGCAGACTTTCGAAATAATCGAAAATATTGTCTATAGAGGTTGTTACATCGTTGAACTGACCGTTTTCATCAAGAAGAGGATTGCTGGTTGTGGTATCATCGATAATTTGTCCGACCGTGTCAGACGAGAGTAAGAAATTTGATATTTTGTTTAACATCAGGACGTCCTCCTTAAATTTTTTCTTAATAATAACATATAATGATATTTTTTGCAATGAAATAAGATTATTATCTTGACAATTTATCAATAGACAGTATAATTTGAAATTGAGATTCAGTTTCAATTTCAATTTGAGGTGGATTATGTCTAAGATTAAGTATAACACTAAACAAAAACAGCTTATATATGATTATCTTCTTTCTAACAAGGACAGACTTCTCTCCTGCGATGAGATTTCAGACAACCTGAAAACCGTGGGTACCCCTGTAGGCAAGGCGACACTTTATAGATTTCTTGATAATCTTGTTTCTTCCGGGGACGCGAGAAAGATTATTGATGAGGGGAAAAAAAGCGCCGCCTATCAGCTTCTTGATAAAGATATGAATTGTCATGGCCATATGCATCTTAAGTGCAGCTGCTGTGGTGCAATCACGCATTTAGGCTGTGAATTTATGAATAGTGTTGGGCAGCATATTTTGGAGCATCACAGTTTTAAAATAGATAACTCCAAAACACTCATTTACGGTTTATGCGGAAAATGCAGTGAGAAAGGAGAAAAATAATGTCTTTAATCAGTTGTAAAAATGTTTATCTCAAATATGAAAACATCAGCGTTGTCGAAGATCTGAGTTTTAATGTTGAAGCAGGGGATTATCTGTGCATTGTCGGAGAAAACGGTAGCGGTAAAAGCACCCTTATCAAATCTATACTCGGCCTCAAAGAAACGGCAAGCGGTCATCTCCATTTCGGCGACGGACTCAAAAGCAAGGATGTCGGTTATCTTCCTCAGCAGACAACGGCACAGAAGGATTTTCCGGCGAGTGTTTATGAGGTGGTGCTTTCGGGCTGTATCGGCAAAAAAGGCGGCAGAATTTTCTTTTCGAAAGATCAGAAAAAAATCGCAGAAGAGAATATGAAAAAACTTGATATTCTGCCCCTTAAAAAGAAATGCTACCGTGAGCTTTCAGGCGGTCAACAGCAAAGAGTACTTCTTGCGAGAGCTCTTTGCTCAGCAGATAAAATGATTCTCCTTGATGAGCCTGTAACAGGTCTTGACCCTGTTGTTACAGCAGAATTTTATTCACTTCTTAAAAAGCTCAATAAGGAATACGGTATTACGGTCATTATGGTTTCGCACGATTTGTTTGCAGCTGTCAACAATGCAAGTCATATACTGCATCTCAGAAAAAATAACAGTTTCTTCGGCTCAATAGACAAGTATATTGAAAGTGATATATATAAGAATTTCGCAGGGGGTGAAGGTCTTGATTGATGCAGTTACTCTATTGTTTTCTCAGGAGTTTCTTGTAAGAGCTTTAGTTGTAGGTGTAATGATCTGCATTTGCTGTGCTCTTCTCGGTGTTAGTCTTGTTCTTAAACGCTTCTCTATGATTGGCGACGGGCTTTCTCACGTTGGATTCGGAGCTATGGCAATTGGTGCTGCAGCAGGTGTTGCGCCCTTATATTTCGCATTACCCATTGTTATAGTTGCCGCATTTTTTCTTCTGAGAATGAGCGAAAAAGGCAAAATTAAAGGTGACGCAGCTATTGCTCTCATTTCAACTGGCGCTCTTGCCGTAGGTGTTATGGTAACATCTATGACAACCGGTATGAATGTTGATATTTATAACTATATGTTTGGCAGTATACTTACAATGAGCAGCAATGATGTGGCTGTCAGCGCTGTTTTGAGTGCTGTTGTAATTGCACTTTTCGGTGTGTTTTATCACGAGATTTTTGCTGTAACTTTTGATGAGAATTTTGCAAAAGCGACAGGTACAAAGGCATCTGTTTATAATATGCTCATAGCAGCTCTGACTGCAGTGACTATAGTCATTGGTATGAAAATTATGGGCGCGTTGCTCATATCTTCGCTTATAATTTTCCCAACAGTATCTTCGATGAGAATATGTAAAAGTTTCAGAAATGTTGTATGCTCATCACTTTTAATTTCAGTTTTCTGTTTTCTTGTCGGACTTATACTCTCTGTTAAATACGAAGCTCCAACAGGTGCCAGTGTAGTTTGTGTCAATATCTTCCTTTTTACTGTATTGTCACTTATCAGAACTTTCATTGGTGCTGATTTTAAAGACAGTTCGAAGAAAACCATTGTTGCAATTACTGTGATTGTTTCAATTGCTTGTGTTGGTTTTGCTTTAGTTCAGGGTGATACTTATACCTATAAAAAAGACAAAACCACAATAGTTGCAACGACTTTTGCTCCTTATGATTTCGCAAGACAGATTGCAGGGGACTCTGCCGAGGTTATTATGCTTCTTGCCCCGGGAGAAGAAAGTCATACCTATGAGCCAACACCCGGTGATATAATGAAAATTCAGCAGTGCGATTTATTTGTTTACGGTGGAGGCGAGTCTGAAAGATGGGTTGATAGTATTCTGTCGTCACTTGACAGCGAAGTAAAAACAGTAAAAATGATGGATGTTGTTGAGCTTTGCAAAGAAGAACACGACCCCAGTGAGCATAATGAAGAACATTTTCACGACGAAACAGAAGAATATGACGAGCACGTCTGGACGTCTCCTTTAAATGCAATTGAAATCGTCAAAGCAATTTCTTCCGAGCTTATTTCTGTTGATGGTGAAAATGAGGAGATTTACACCAAGAACACTGACAGATTTATCAGTGACCTTGCAACAATGGATAAGAAAATGCAAGAAATGATTAGTTCGTCAAAACGAAATTCAATCGTAATAGGAGACCGTTTTCCTCTTATGTATTTTACTGAAAGATATTCGTTGGAATATGAATCAGCTTTTCCGGGTTGTTCCGCTCAGACAGAAGCCAACCCTGCTACAATGGCAAGACTTATTAAAAAAGTTGAAGATGAAAATATTGGTGTTGTCTTCAAGATTGATCTTTCAAAAGGTACGGTTGCAGACACAATCTGTCAGGAAACAAACGCTAAAATTGAAACATTATACTCCTGCCACGTAATTTCGGCAGAGTGCTTTGAAAAGGGTGAAACATATCTCTCACTTATGGAGAGAAACTTCGATGCTTTGAAATCAGCTTTGAATTAACCGTTAAATATTGATTATTTTGGTTGAATTTAAAACTGTTTTATAGTATAATAACCCGATAATGTATATACAAAGGATGAAATTTAAATGTCAGCAAGTTTAATATATAAAGCAATTCCTACTCTTGCACTTCGCGGTATCACAATATTTCCAGGACTCAGATTCCACTTTGAAGTTGCAAGACCCAAGTCAGTCAAGGCTGTTGATATGGCTATGCTCGATGACCAGAGACTTTTTCTCGTTACACAGCGTGACGTCAACATTCAGAGCCCTGAAATCTCAGACCTTTATAAAACAGGTGTTGTTGCCACAATCAAGCAGATAACAAAAGACAAGGAATCAGGCATATATAAGGTTATTGTTGAAGCAGAGGAAAGAGCAATTATTACCAAGGTGATCGAAGTAGAAGAGTGCTTTATCTGTGATGTAAAGCAGGTAAAAGCTAACTTTGGCAATATTGATGCAAACCTTATAGATGCAGCTTCAAGAAGAATCAAGGATCGTTTTGCAGAGTACCTTGGTATGACCGAGGCTGAGCCTTCAGAGTACACAGGCAAAATTTTCGCTTTAGAGAATGCGGACACTCTGTGCAACGAGGTCGCAAATATAATGCTTACAAAATATGAGGACAGACAGCTTATTCTTGATGAGCTTAATGTACTCAGACGTCTTGAAACTCTTAATCTTCTGCTGAGCAAAGAACTCGAAGTGCTTCAGTACGAAATTGATATAGAAAAGCGCACAGAAGCTCAGATGGATAAAAATCAGAAAGAGTATTATCTCAGAGAAAAAATGAGAGCAATTTCTGTTGAACTCGGTGAAGAGGAAGAGCCGATGGAAGAAATTGCAAAATACAGGGATAAAATTAAAAATTTAAATTGCAGTGATGAAGTAAGAGATAAACTCAGCTATGAAGTTTCTAAACTTTCAAAGCTGCAGTCAAACAGTGCTGATGCCAGCGTTGTCAGAATGTATCTTGATACCGCT
>JAZQZO010000391.1:0-7005 GCA_045634065.1 Acutalibacteraceae bacterium | reverse complement strand
CGGTCTTCTCTGGCCACTGTTCTATACAGGTCTATTCTATCTGATTTTCAACGGCTTACTGACAGTTGTTTTCGGCAAGCTGGAAAAGAAACTGGAGTATTTCAAATCATAAGGAGCCGAAGGTTATGGCAATACTTGAAGTTAAAGATATCAAAAAGAGCTTTGGCAAAACTGAGGTTCTCAAGGGCGGATCCTTTTCTCTTAATGAGGGTGAGGTACTGTCGATTATCGGTTCATCGGGTAGCGGTAAGACGACACTTCTTCGCTGCATAAACTTCCTTGAAACTGCAGATAGCGGACTTATTACAGTTGACGGTGATGTGATTTTCGACGGTAATGACAAGATAAAGAAAAAAGCAAAAGAGACACGAGAAAAACAGCTCAAGATTGGCCTTGTATTTCAGCAGTTCAATCTTTTTCCACAGTATGATGTGCTTGATAATGTGACTCTCGCTGTGAAGCTTCAGGCTAAAGAAAGACCTGACTACAAACAGAACAAGAAGCAGATTCTTGCAGAGATTGAGGAAAAGGCGTTAAAATTACTTGCTGATATGGGGCTTAGCGAGAAGATTCACAACTATCCTTGTGAGCTTTCAGGCGGCCAACAGCAGAGAGTTTCAATTGCAAGAGCTATGGCACTTGAACCGAAAATTCTTTTCTTTGGTGAGCCTACATCAGCCCTTGACCCTGAGCTTACGGGTGAGATTTTAAAGGTTATCCGTGAGCTTGCAAAGACAAATATGACTATGGTTATTGTTACCCACGAGATGAACTTTGCCAAAGAGGTCAGCGATTACATTGTATTTATGGATGGCGGTGTAATTGCAGAGCAGGGTAAGGCTGATGAATTGATAAATAATCCTCAGACTGAGAGACTGCAGGCATTTTTAAGCAAGATCAGCGATTAAAAATAAAGAATAAGGAAAATTCTTTTGGTTACTTTTCTTATAAGAAAAGTGACGCCTGCCCAGCGAGGGTAACATAAAAATATGAAGACAGTCTGAGAAATCAGGCTGTCTTTTTTGTTTGCAAATTAAAAAATAATTTTAAGTCCTATAGCGGTTATGATTGTGGCGATGATATCGTATAAATTGAATTCAGAAGCCATAATGTTTTCCACAAACTGTGTAAACTTTGCAGTTATATTTTCAATCATTTTTTATCTCCTTTCATAATATTATTAAAGAAAAACCATTATAAAAATAGTAAATCTTGTGTTTATTTGTACTTTCTTGCAATTTTAAGAGTGGTTGTTTTCGGAAAGGGGTTATCGCGAATTATGATTTTGTTAATTTTCTTAAATGACGGCATCTTTCTATTAAAATTTGCAATATCGGTTTTAAGTTTGTCTCTTGCCTCAGGATACTCTTCCTCATTAAGAAAAAATTCGCTAACGATTAAATTGTTATCTGCATAAACAAGAACCTCGGAAACATAGTCTATTCTTCTTAGTTTATCTTCAAGCTCCTCGGGTGAAACATTTTTGCCGTTTGAAAGACAAATAAGATTTTTCTTTCTGCCCACAATGAACAGGAAGCCATCTTTATCAATTCTGCCGTAGTCGCCTGTTTTAAACCACTCACCATCGAAAGCTTCTGCAGTTGCTTCGGGGTCACCGTAATAACCTACCATAACATTTGTGCCCTTGACATAAATTTCACCGACACCTTTTTCATCGGGATTTGCAATTTTGATTTCACAGCAGTCGAGAGGTGTACCAACGCTTCCGAATTTGAATTTGCCGGGCTTATTGCAGGTTACTGTCGGTGAACATTCAGTTAAACCATAGTCGTTGAAAACATCGATGCCCAAATCATGCATACCTTTTTCGTATTTAGGGTCGAGATTTGCGCTGCCGCAGATTATCATATTGAGGTTTCCACCAAGCTTATCAAGCACTTCTTTGAATAGCTTGCGTCTTATATCAATACCGAATTTCATAAGAAAGTTACTTATTTTAAGACCTTTCTTAAGGATGTCTTCTTTGCCTGTTTGTTTAGCTGTTTTCCAGATTTTATTGTAAATCATTTCAACAACAATAGGTACAGCGGAAAAATTATAGGGTTTAATATTGACGATATCCTTTTGTATATTTTTTACGCTGCTGCATATATAACCCCATTCAATAACTATATAGGTTGCAAAAAGTGCGCTTACCCATGAATATGTGTGGTTCAGAGGTATGAAGGAAATAACATGTCTGCCTGTAAGAGCACGACATGATGCACAACAGTTGCTTGCGATATTTTTATGAGTCAGCATAACACCCTTGCTTTTAGCTGTTGTTCCTGATGTATAAGAAATGCACGCAAGGTCATCAGGTTTTACTTCAATACCGTCAAATGATTTATCACCGCTGATATATAAGTGATAGCCCTTTTCAATATAATTGTCAAAGTCATCAACATTAAACCAATGCTTAACAGGTGTTTTCTCGTTCTTTTTGAATTCATCAATCATAGATGAAAAGGAATTACTGTAAACGAGAGCATCGCATCCGCAACGGATAAGCTGATCATTAAGATCTTCGGTTGTTAAATTGCAATCCATAGGTACGGTTATATTACCGCCGCAAAGAGTTGTATAATAAGCAGTTATCCAGCCAATGCTGTTTTCTCCGATAATTGCAATTTTCTTTTGTCCTGTAAGACCGAGAAAATTGAAATATGTGCCTAAGCTAACAATGTTGTGCCACATCTGATTATAGTTTATTTCGCACATATTCTTATTCTTATCAAGGTACATAAACATCTTTTTATTGCCACCACGTTTTGTACCTATAACTATTATTTCTTTAAGAGTGCCGTAGTCGGGTATATTTTTATCGCCGAGGTTTTTATGTTGTTTTTTCATAGTTTTACTCCAATTGCTTTTATAATGTGATATTTAGATTCATTGTAATAATTCTATATTAAAAACAGAAATATCTGAACATCAAAAAAGAAGGAATATGTTGATTTGCATAGAAAAAAGCTCCGATTTTTGTCGGAGCTTTTAATGGTATTCGTCGTTATTTTTTCATAAACAAACCTTTAAAACAAAGGGTTATTCCCATAATAATCGAAATAAAAAATATATAAGGAGCTATACTCAAATTAGCGAGCCACATCATAGCGCCGCACAAAGCAATAATTAAAGCTGCAATGCCAAATAAAATCATACTTATAGAGTCCATTTTGACTGTCTCCGTATTTCTTCTGTGTCAGTTGTTCCTATGCTAAAATTGCCCATTACGCAGTTAATTATAATTCTTATTATTTCGTCAATATCTTCCTCGCAATCTCTTTCCAACCATTCCAATGTTATTGCAGTTACACCAGTGAGATAGAATTTAACAATATACATTCTACCTTTTTCAGGAAACGAAAAGCGTTCAAAAATAGGATTGAAAACATACTTGAATAATCTGTTGTGAACAGATTCAAAATCCATAGTTTTAAAATGTCTTAGAGAGGTTTCGAAAATCGATCGGTTTTCCTTTATAAAAGTCAGATATGGTTTCAGATATTCTGGGGTGAAAAAATTAAGGTCTTTGATGTTACAGTTTTTATATTGCTGTGATATGGCTTGTGTATCTACTGAAAAATAACTTTGGAAAGTATCAATGACATATTCCGTTGTTTCCTTTAGCAGGTCTACGGTGTTTTCATAATGCAGATAAAAGGTTGAGCGATTAACCTTTGCGGTATCACAGATTTCTTTTATGGTTATATATTCGAAATCTTTTTTATCAAGTAGCTCGAGTAAGGCTTTATCCATTTTTATAGCAGTATTAAAATACTTGCTTTCATTTTTGTTCATTATAAATCACCTTAATTATTGTACTCCTCACTTATCTTTTTTGCAAGTTCAATAATTTCAAAAGCATATTTATTTTTCCCGTTTTCGAGAAGTTTCTTGTATATAGGATAGTTTATACCCATACCTGCGAAGCCCGTTAGGCCTATGATAATACCCAAGCAAGTCGAATGATCTGTTAGACCGATGACATTCATTGACAGGCACATACCAAGTCCTGCAACAAGAGAAGTAAATATTCCGAAGCTGTAAGCAAATAAAATAGCAGGCATTTTTGCTTTTGCATCAAGCTTGCGAAGAGCAATGATTTTTGAGTTGTTCTTTACAGCGTATTCCTTAATTATTGATTCGACATAAATTTTATCTGTTTTCATTTTGTAATCCTCCTTATATGTAATAATATTACCAAGATTAAAATAAAAATTGAACAACATCTTTTCGAAAAAATGTTGTTCAATTTGTTTCTCGGCGGGATAAAACTAAAAGGAACGCGAGTTTCACCCGCGTCCCCGTAAAATCTGCTTTATTATTCTTGTGGTGGGACTCTGTCCCACACCCTGCAAGCTTTTGAGAAAGCTTGACCAAAACTTTGCTTATTTATCTTTCTTAACTTTCAGCGCAATATATGCCCCGTAGCCACCGCTGACAACTACAAGAAAAACGCAGGAAGCAATCTGCTGTTTAAGGGTAAGTGTATTTTCGTTTGCGAAAACACTTAATGCATTGAAAAGTCCGTGACCGATAATGCAGGGGATAAGACTGCCAGACTTATAAAAAATCATCACAAACATAAAGCCTGCCGCCATAGCGTAGATAACCTGCAACAGATTAGGGATAATCTCTGCACCCGAGCCGTTTATGAGGTTGATAATGTGTCCTATGCCAAATGTGATGCTTGAAACTGTAATTGCAGATTTGATGCCGTTTTCAGCCATTGACTTGAATAACAGCCCACGGAATATGACTTCTTCAAGAAAGCCTACACAAAGCATTGTCAGTATGTAAAATACAGTTTCCATTGGTGAGAGCTTCATTGTTAAACCGCTGAAAAGGTTTGCAGCCATCATAAGAGCAAGAGGCAGATAAAAGAGCAGTTTCTTTGTGGGTACCTCGCTTTTACACAGGCCGTACTCTTTGGATAATTTGTTGCTTTTTATGAAGAAAAACAGTATAGCGGATAGTGTAATTGCTATGGGCAGAGTAACGGCTTTTGATATACCGATTTTGTCTGACAGACTGTCACCTACGCTCATCAGCACACAGTATATGACAATCCATACTATTGCAAAGGCAAGATTACTTTTTGTGTATAGCTTTCTCATAGTTTCTCCATTATAAATTTTGTGGGAGAGAAAGCTACTTTTACTGCTCACTCTCCCGGGTTATATTGTGTTTGGTATTTTGAATTTTTTGTTCCGCTAGCCGCGGGGCATTACTTTTTCCTGCCGCGGAAAAAGTAATCAAAAACGCGTTGTTATTTTACTTATTTAAATTTTCTCTTAATGCTTTAACTTCAGATAATACGCATTCCGGTGAGGGTCCGCCCTTAACAGTTCTCTTGCTTACACACTCATCAAGGTCAATAGCCTTGTATACATCCTCATCAAAAAGGTCACATACAGCCTTGTATTCCTCAATGGGAAGAGTTTCAAGAGTAAGTCCCTTGTCAATGCAGATAGCAACAAGCATACCCGTAGCCTTATATGCATCACGGAAAGGAAGTCCTTTATAAACAAGATAGTCAGCAGCATCAGTTGCGTTGATGAAGCCTCTTGCTGCAGCGTTTCTCATATTGTCACGAAGTACAGTTGCAGTCTCAAGCATAGGAGCAAAGGTGTCAAGGCACATAATAACTGTGTCAAGAGCGTCAAAAACAGCCTCTTTATCTTCTTGCATATCCTTATTATAAGCAAGGGGAATACCCTTCATAACAGTCAGAAGAGTCTGCAAGTCGCCAAAAACTCTGCCAGCCTTACCTCTTACGAGTTCAGCAATGTCGGGGTTCTTTTTCTGAGGCATAATGCTTGAGCCTGTTGAGAATGCATCGTCAAGCTCAATGAATTTGAACTCCCAGGAACACCAGGCGATAATCTCCTCGGCAAAGCGTGAAAGGTGAACCATAATAATTGAAAGCACGCTGAGAAGTTCGAGAGCATAATCTCTGTCAGATACACCATCAAGACTATTGGTGCTGACACCGTTCAGACCTAAAAGTTCAGCAACATATTCTCTGTCGAGGGGATATGTTGTACCTGCAAGGGCGCCTGAGCCGAGAGGTGACACTGCCATTCTCTTTTTGCAGTCGTAAAGTCTGTCAAGGTCGCGCATAAGCATTGAGCCATAAGCCATAAGGTGATGACCGAAGGTTACGGGCTGAGCACGCTGAAGGTGCGTATAACCGGGCATAACCGCATCGTAGTTTTCCTCCGCTTTATCGAGAATAACCTCAACAAGAGCTTTGATTGATTCTTCAAGTACCACGCACTGGTCGAGAAGATAGAGTCTCAGGTCAAGGGCAACCTGGTCGTTACGGCTTCTTGCAGTGTGAAGTCTCTTGCCGCTGTCACCGATACGCTTTGTGAGTTCACCTTCTACAAATGTGTGGATGTCTTCAGCTGTCATATCGATCTCGAGTCTACCTTCTTCGAGGTCAGCGGCAATCTCTTTAAGTGAAGCGACGATCTTATCGCTTTCGCTTTGGTCGATTATATTCTGTTTGCCGAGCATTGTAGCGTGAGCAACAGACCCTCTGATATCCTGCTGAGCCATACGGCAGTCAAAGGGTATTGATGAATTGAAGTCGTTGGTTTTTTTATCAAGTGATTTTTTAAATCGTCCTGTCCATAAAGGCATAGTGTATTCCTCCGGAATTTTAATGACTACATTATATATGAAATCTGCCGATAAATCAAGGGACTACCGTAAGATAGTCCCTTTTTAAAATTATCTTATTTGTGCCAATCCTTTGAGAGCATAGCCTTAACCTTGAGAGGAAGACCGAAGAGGTTGATGAAGCCGTTTGCATCATACTGATCGTAAACTTCGTCCTCGTCAAAAGTAGCCATTTCTTCGCTGTAAAGTGAGTAGGGTGATGTCATACCTGCGCCCATGATGTTGCCCTTATAGAGCTTGAGCTTAACCTCACCTGTATCTGTTTCCTGAGTCTTGTCAACGAATGCTGCAAGACCCTCACGGCAGGGAGTGAAC
>JAZQZO010000390.1:0-3281 GCA_045634065.1 Acutalibacteraceae bacterium | reverse complement strand
AGGGCAGAGGGGACACTCAGGATGATTGACAGAGATAACTGCACCTAGAGATTTTGCGTGAGAGATAATAGATTGCTTTTCTTCCTTTGTGTTTGCGATAAAGCTGTTCTCAAAGGGGGCAGGTACACCGAAAAAGTTCATATGCCCCTTATAGTGAGTCCACTCAACTGCAGGTACAAAGGTAAGTCCGTCGATGTGGGGCAGTGCCAGGTTTTCTGAAAAGTTGTTGTGGTTAGCAATGCCGATGAAGTCAAGACCTTTTTCTTTAGCCATTTTGCCAAGCTCATAAGCACTGAAAACACCGTCAGAGGCTGTAGAGTGCATATGCAAGTCACCGTAGAGCAGTACTTCGCCCTCGTACTCGAAAGCGATATTGTATGTAACCTCAACACCTTCGTCCATAACGTGGTAAGCACCTATGATTATCTGCCACTTACCGCTGTTTATCTTCTGTGAGAGGTACCCTGCCGAGGAGTCATACTCACCGACATAAATTGTCTTATGAGCACTTCCCGACCAACCGAGGAAGTTGCCTTTTTCATCCATAAGACCGATGTCGATGGTGTTTGATGGCTTTATGTCGCCCATCATACCTGATGTAGGCTTATAGTAGTCATATGTCACGGTGATTTTAGTTGCCTCTTCGGGCACATCAAAGGGGATGGTGTAATATAGCCCCTCTTTTTCTTTTGTTATCATATGTTTAATAACCGTAAGCATCACCGCCTGTCTTTATTGTTATTTTTATTTTAGCATTTTTGATAGGTGTAGTCAATGGGGTTTATATTTCGGGAGAAAATAAAAAGTCGGCTGTGATTTTACCGGTTATATCGGTCGAAATTTTTAAAAAATTTATCATTAGTGTCCTAAAAGCGTATATTATAAGGTTTCACTCAAGATTTAGATTACCTTTTATCAATTTTTGCTTTGGTTTTGTATTTATAGACGAGCATATTTTTTTAGATGCTTCAATTGTTTGAAATTATTGAATTTTTATCTGCGATATGCTATAATCGAATTTAAAGAGAGGAAATTATAACCCCCGTCACTGTACAAGGGAAAGATGGTTTTATGTAATAAATTAAAAATTCATTCATCGGGCAGTGAAAAATGAATATATCCGAATGGTATTGTTTGTTCGCTTATTATTAATTTATCATAAAAGCATCGAAATAAAATTATAGGAGAGAAGAGAGAAAATGAATAATATTATTGCTTTTTTTAAAAATTTCACCCTGATTGTTGCTTTGATTATTTCAAGCATCTCAGGATCTTTAGGACTTGAGAAAAATCCTAATATTCCACCTGATAATAACTATCCGTTAGGTCAGCCATTGCAGGTTTGTGAAAAGAATTTGCAATGGCCTGCCGATCAGATATTCCCTACTTTCTCAGCACCCGAGGGTGAACTTGTTGCTTTTCCACACGACATTCTCAGTCATAAAGAAATGATAGCTCTTGCAAGTTTGCAGGGTTTTGTAAACTCCCAAAAGACTCGAGTTGTAATACTCGCAGGCGATGTTTCCAAGTGGCTTGAGGATTACGGATACAGCTATAATACAGTGACAAGAGAAGATGTCTACAACTGTATAAAAGACCTTTGCGAAGATTCGGTATCAGGTGTTGTGCTTTATTCTGATGAACTTAATTGTGAGTACATCAATCTTGCAAGCTCCATCGGTAACACAATGAATGCGATTCCTCTTACAGCTGAGGATTATGATAAATGGCGCAGTGAGGGAATTGAGCTTCCTGTTTTGGCTGATATAAGAGGTCTTACCTATGATAATCCGACTGAGATTTATAAATATTTCTTTGATAACTATTGGAAAGACTCCGATAAGAGAATTCTTGTGGTGCAGCGTACCGGTATGGCTTTTGAAATGCGCGATCTTGCTGCTGCTGTGGGTGGAGCGGTAGTCTATCTTTCCTGTGCAGGCGGTCCTGAAACCTGGATGTTCAAGCAGTTCCTGAATTCTATGACTCCGGGAAAATCAATTATTACAGGTTGGTATGCTGACCAGGAGAGAGAGCTTATGACGGTCGCAGGACAGTGCGGTTTGTCTTGTGTACCCTCTGACTTCTTCAGTAACGCCACTGTTTTTGCGCAGAAAGCTGAAATTGCAGTACCTGAAGTACCTGATATGCCTGAGCTTGAGAATAAGATTTATATTGCATATTTCCTCAGTGATGGTGACAATATTCAGTACGATATGCACGCTATGAGAGAATACTGGGATAACAACAGTTCAAACAAAGGCATTGTGCCTGTCAACTGGACTATCAGCCCTGCTCTCGCTGACATAGCACCGGGAATGATGAACTACTATTATTCGAGAGCTACAGACAAAGAATGTTTTGTCTGCGGCCCCTCGGGAATGGGGTATACTATGCCGAAAAATACTTTCGGTGCAAATACAGGCAATCAGTTCCCGAATACCAAAAAGTTCACAGCCTATGTGAATATGACTAACAATTACTTGCAGAAGACAGGTCTTCGTACTGTAACAATATGGGATAACCTTTCTCTTGCACAAAGAAACATCTATTCAGAAAAAGGCACATATCTTTATGGACTTACTGTGCAGCACTTTACCGACAGTTCTCTTAAAAAGAGATTTACAGGGGTTACAAACGATATGCTTATTATGCAGATGACTCCCGGTTACTTCGCACAGAATGCCGAAGGAAATTATCCTCTTACAAAATTAGGCGATATTATAAATGATGCTGTCAAGTACTTGAAGTATAACGGAAAGTCACCTGTTTTCGTGGCAACTCAGGTAAGCGTTTGGGGTTACCATAATATAGGAGATGTCATAGCTCTCGAAGAGTATCTTTCTGATTATTATGAGAGCATTTACGGCAGAGATGTTGTTGAATTTGTCAGAGCTGACCATTTCTATAACCTTTATTATCAAGCTAATAATCTTCCTCAGGATATAACTTTAAAATCAGAACTTAGTGTTTCTGCAACAAGCAGCGCTGAAACAGCATATCTCACGACTGACGGCACCTGTTACGGTGACAGCATCTGGACAGCCAGAGAAGTGGGCTCACAGAGTGTGGTTTATTCTCTCGGTAAAACTTATAAGATTAATGAGATTGTTCTTTATCACGCAGAAACAAACGGCCTTGATGCGTCACTTAATACAAAGAGCTTTACAGTCGAAGTAAGTTCTGACGCGGTCAACTGGACTAAGGCGGCTGAAGTATCGGGTAACAGTGACTCTTGGAGCGATATTCAATAAGTCGGAGGCCAAGCGGTCTTAGGAAGACAA
>JAZQZO010000389.1:0-3628 GCA_045634065.1 Acutalibacteraceae bacterium | reverse complement strand
TGCTAGTCGACGCCTTTAGTTAAGCCGCAGTACTCTTAACCAAGACGGGCCGCATTAGGCAGCCTTTAAAACTGTATTATTGTCAGTTAATTTTAAATGTGTGACCTTTTAAAGCGATTGCCACAGCGCTACCCGCTTATCGTGCTTCAAAATCCCCGTCGAAATCCTTTCGTCCCCGGGTCTGAATATATTATATGCCTTTTGACTGTAAAATCAATAGGTAAATACTGTTTTTTTAATAGCGTTCTTTCATACTGCGCTCGATGTTTCTCTTTGCATCTTTTTCGGCAGCAACCTCACGCTTATCGTAATTCTTTTTACCTTTGCAAAGACCTATCTCGAGTTTAGCTCTGCCTTTGAGAAAGTAGATGCTCAGTGGTACCAAAGTAAGACCCTGCTGTTTGATAGTGCCGTAAAGTCGGTTGATTTCACGCTTGTGCATCAGAAGTTTTTTAACTCGCATCGGGTCACGGTTAAAGATGTTGCCTTGCTCATAGGGTGAGACGTGCATACCCTTGACAAAAATTTCACCATCATCGATACTGCACCAGCTATCTTTGAGATTGACTCTGCCTTTTCTGATAGATTTTACTTCGGTACCGAAAAGCTCGATACCTGCCTCATAGGTTTCAAGAACAAAGTAGTCGTGCCTTGCTTTTTTATTCTGGGCGACTATTTGTTTTTCGTCTTGCGGTGTCTGTGCCATACAAAGCACTCCTTTCTTTATTTTGTACGCGTCTTACTCGCGTGAGTGGGGGATGTTATCCCGCCTCTGCACACAATTCACAATTAAATTACGCTCGCCGCGAGGCATCCTTTTTCCTAGCGCGGAAAAAGGATCAAAAACGCGCTAACTTTTTTACAGCGTTCTTCTGCCCTCAAGCGCCTTCGTCAATGTCACCTCATCAGCATACTCAAGGTCAGCACCAACCGGTACACCGTAAGCAAGTCGACTGACAGTAATACCCATAGGCTTGAGAAGTCTCGAAATATACATAGCTGTCGCTTCACCCTCAACTGTAGGATTTGTAGCCATAATGACTTCCTGCACAGTGCCGTCAGCCATTCTGGAAAGAAGCTCCTTGATAGTGATATCCTCAGGTCCTACACCGTTCATAGGTGAAATAACACCGTGAAGCACGTGATATGTACCCTCAAACTCGTGAGTACGCTCGAAAGCGAAAACATCACGGGGGTCTTCGACAACACAGATAACACTCTGGTCTCTGCCCATATTTTTGCAGATAGGACAAAGCTCGTCTTCTGCAAGGTTGCAACAACGAGTGCATTGTTTGATCTTTTCGTGAGCCGAGAGTATGGTAGCTGAAAATTCTTCAGCCTGCTGTTTGCTTAAATTCAGCACATAAAAGGCAAGTCTCTGAGCAGTCTTATGACCGATTCCGGGCATTCTTTCAAACTGCTCTATAAGTTTTGCCAGAGTTGCTACATTATATCCTGCCATCAGAAGGGAAGATTGAGACCGCCCTTAGCAGCATTCATAGCCTGCTCCATAGCGTCGTCTGCCTTTTTCATAGCTTCGTTTGTTGCAGCGATAATAAGGTCTGAGAGCATATCGATATCATCGGGGTCAACAACATCGGGCTGCATCTTGATATCTTTAACTTCGTGTGCGCCTGTAACTGTTACTTCAACAGCTCCGCCGCCTGCGGATGCAGTGAATTCGCTTGCTTCGATTTCAGCCTGCTTCTGTTCAAGTTGAGCCTGCATCTCCTGAATTTTTTTCATCATTGCCATCTGGCCGCCACCCTGAGCGCCGGGAATTCTAGCTTTCATTTTAGTAGTCTCCTTTAAATTATATTCGTCTGATTTTTTTAAATCAGTTATTTACGTCAACATTTATACCCATATCCTTGGCTCTGTTTATCAGATTTTCAAGGGGGTCTTTTGGTGCTTGTGTCGGTTGAGCTGACGCCTTCGGCGCAGATGCACCACTGTAAAGTCCTAGACGGTATCTTTTGCCTGTTACCCTGATTATAGCTTCTTTTACATCTTTGGCGTTGCCACCTGTTTTGATAAATGCCGAAAGGGTAGGATTATCGCTCTTGATAAGCACATAATCTCCTCTGATAACAGCACTGGAGCCACTCAGTACACCCCACAAGGGCATATTGGTTTTGGTAAGCTCGCTGAGCACTTCAGCCCAGTCAATAGGCGTCTCACTGTCAGCACTTTCTTCCCTTGGTTCTTCTGCTCTTGGTGTTTCGGCAGGGTACTCGTCGGGAGTAGGAGCAGGTGCGGATTGAGGTGCAACATCAGCAGTTGAAGTTTCTTTTGGCGCTTCCTGAGTTTTTACCTGAGGAGCAGATGCCGCTTGAGGTGCGACAGCAATAGCACCTGTCTTTATTTTTATCTCAAGATCGCTGATGCGTCTGAGAAGCGCATCGTTATCGCTTGTAAGATTGGGTGTTGCGAGCTTGATGATCGCCATTTCCATTTCAATTCGGCGATTGACACCTCTTTTTATATTAGCCATACTGTCCTGCAGAAGTGAAATGCAGTAAAGTATATTTTCAAGAGTGAACTTTCCGCTCTGAGTCTTGTATTGTTCAAGCTCTTCAGCTGTGCAGACAAGAATATCAGAAGCTGATTTCACAGTTTTGACAATCATCAGGTTTCTGAAGTGGTTGATAAGGTCACTGCAGAGTCTTTCCATATCACAGGAATTAGCGTGCAGGTCATTGACAATTTCAAGTGCCTTGCCTGCGTTTGTGTGGGCAACTGCATCGCCGATAGCGAAAAGGTGATCTTTACCGGTCATACCTGCAACATCGCAGACGATATCGGCAGTTATATGCTTGCCGTGCCCTGTGCACTGATCAAGAAGTGAGAGCGCATCTCTCATACCGCCGTCGGCAATTCGTGCGATGAGTGAGAGCGCCTCGTCATCAGCAGTGAAGCCTTCGCAGTCAGCAATATATGCCATTCTCTGTTTCATAGCTTCGGGAGAAACACGTTTGAAGTCGAAACGCTGACAGCGTGAAACTATGGTAACGGGAAGTTTATGCACTTCGGTAGTAGCAAGAATGAACTTAACGTGAGCAGGAGGCTCTTCGAGAGTTTTCAGCAGGGCATTGAAAGCACCTATTGAAAGCATATGAACCTCGTCTATGATATACACTCTGTATTTACAGGATGCAGGGGTGAAGTTGATTTCGTCGCGGATATCTCTGATATTTTCAACACCGTTGTTACTTGCAGCGTCGATTTCGACAACATCCAAAATCGCGCCTGAATCGAGACCCTTGCAGATTTCGCACTCGTTGCAGGGGTTGCCGTTTATGGGGTGAAGACAGTTAACTGCTTTGGAAAGTATCTTAGCGCAGGTAGTTTTGCCTGTACCTCTTGAGCCTGTGAAAAGGTAGGCGTGGGAGATCTTGCCTGTCTCAATTTCTTTAGACAGGGTTGAAGTTATATGCTCCTGACCGACCACATCACTGAACACTTTGGGTCGATATTTTCTGTAAAGTACCTGATACATAAATTCCCACCTTTCCAAGTTATTAAAAAGGAGTAAGACACATTGCCTTGGTCACACGGTGGCAGGCGTTAGCTGTGTCGCACAGACATTCCACTTAATGCTGCTTGGTTCCCCACCTGACATGGTTCG
>JAZQZO010000388.1:0-6629 GCA_045634065.1 Acutalibacteraceae bacterium | reverse complement strand
TCTATAGATTCCGTCAGCAATGAAAGAATAAAATCAGCGGTTAAAATCGCCTCTTCTGCAAAAACAAGGCGACAGACAGGTATGTTCTTTTTAGAGGGACTTCGTCTTTGTCGTGACGCCGCAGTTACGGGGTACCATATCGACAGCTTTTTTGTAAGTGCTCGTGCTTATGAAAGATTCAAAGATGATGCAGATTTTATCGCAGGAAAATCAAAGAGTGCATTTATAATTTCAGACCTTGTGGAAAATAAGCTCGCTCTTACCCAAACATCGCAGGGCTTTTTCTGTCTTTGCAGAATGAAAGAGGACTGCGACATCTCCGAGGTTGATTTCGGTGGCAAATACATAGCTCTGGAAAATCTTCAGGATCCTGCTAATTTAGGTGCTGTCTGCCGTACTGCTGAGGCTCTCGGTATAAACGGAGTTATCGCCGAGGGGGGCTGTGATATCTATTCTCCCAAGGCGCAGAGAGCTGCTATGGGTTCGCTTCTCCGCTTGCCTGTTATCAGATGTGAAGACCTTGCCGATACCCTCAGCTATTTGGGTGAAAACGGAATGAAGCTCTATGCCACTACCCCCGATGAAACTGCTGAAAAGATAACCCTTTGTGATATGTCGGGCGGTGTCGTTTCTGTCATCGGCAACGAGGCAAACGGTGTCAGTGATGAGATTTTTGACCTTTGTCAGAAGGTTACAATTCCTATGCTCGGCAGAGCTGAATCTCTCAACGCTTCAATGGCTGCTGCCATTACAATGTGGGAAATGATGCGCTGAGGTGTGGTATGGATGAAAGACTTTACTGGCTGTGGCTACAATATGTGCTAAGACCTGCTGAGCCGATTAAAAAACTTGTTGATTCTTACGAAACAGCTTTGAATTTCTATCAGGCGGGGGAGAGTGAGTGGGATAGTTTTTTTTGCGGAAAGCACAAGGGTGCATATAAACGCGCCAAGGAAAAATCTCCCGAAGATTTCAGTGAAATTGTGGATTTCTGCGACAAGCACTCCCTTAAGATACTCACTCCCGAAAGCGACTATTATCCTAAAAATCTTCTTGAAATCAAAGATTATCCTGCTGTGCTTTTTGTCAGAGGTGATTATAAGTGTCTTACAGAGGGTGTGCCATTTGGCGTTATAGGTAGCAGAACTCCGTCGGTTTACGGTGTGAATGCGGCTGAAAATATCGTCACAACGCTCGGTGAAAAAGGTGCTCTTATTGTCAGTGGGGGAGCCGTCGGTATTGACAGTGTTGCCCATAAAGCTGCAATTAAAAGCGGGGCTAAGACGGTGCTTGTTATGGGCTGCGGACACGGATATAATTATCTGCCTGAAAACGCAAGCCTTCGCAAGGCTGTGACAAATCAAGGTGCTGTTATCAGTGAGTATCCGCCCTTTGAGCCTGTGCATCCCGGTACATTCCCTCAGAGGAATCGCATTATTTCAGGTATGTCCAAGGCTGTTGTGATTATCGAAGCTGCAGAGCATAGCGGTACCTTCAGCACTGCAAACCACGCAAAAAAACAAGGCAGAGATCTTTTCGTTTTGCCGGGTGATATCAACAGCGGCAACTTCGCAGGTTCAAACCGACTCATAACCGAGGGTGCAAAAGCTGTCTTTTCCGGTGAGGATATCCTTGTCAGTTGCGATTTGCTTGGGAAATCTAAGCACTTCAAAGGTGAAAAGACAGGGGAAACTTTCGCTAGCATTGATGAAAAATCTCCCGAGGGTAAAGCTTTTGTTTTAAAACGGGGGAGAAAAACGACCAGAAAGTCCGAAGAAAACAAAACAGAAGAAAAAATTCAGGGAAAAACTGAAAATATTACAAAAAATCTTCCTGCAGGTATTTCTAAAAATGCAGAGATAGTGTATAATATAATGTCCGACGGTGTAAACGACCTTGACGAAATCAAGAGGAAGGCTCAACTTGAAGTCAGACACGTCCTCGTGGCGCTGACAGAGCTTGAGATTCTCGGTTTTGCTGAAAACTGCAGTCCCGGTTGTTACCGAATAAAATAAGTTAATTAAGTTGGTGAGAATGCTCGCCTGCTTAGAGAAAAGGTGAATATATATGGCAAATTTAGTAATCGTGGAGTCGCCTTCCAAGGCAAAAACTCTTAAGAATTATCTTGGCTCCTCCTATGTAATAATGGCATCAAAGGGTCACGTAAGAGACCTGCCCGCTGCAAGACTCAGCGTTGATGTCAAAAAAGATTTCGAACCTAAATACAGCATTGTCAAGGGTAAGGAATCACTTGTTAAAGAGCTTAAAGAAGCTGTTAAAGACAGCGATAAAGTCTTTCTCGCAACTGACCCTGACCGCGAGGGAGAAGCAATATCCTGGCATCTTGCAGAAATCTTAGGTCTCGACCTTAACACTGCAAACAGAGTCACATTCAACGAAATCACAAAGACGGGCGTAAAGAACGGTATGGCAAACCCCAGAAAGGTTGACCTTGACCTTGTTAACGCTCAGCAGGCAAGACGTATCCTTGACCGTCTTGTAGGCTATAAGCTGAGTCCTTTTGTGTCACAGAAAATCAGAAGAGGTCTCTCAGCAGGCCGTGTGCAGAGCGTAGCTGTCAGAATGATCGTTGACAGAGAAAACGAAATCAGAGCATTCCAGCCTGAAGAGTACTGGTCACTTGAAGGTAAGTTCACACTGCCCGGCAGAAAGGTACTCACAGCCAACTTCTATGGCGACGAAACAGGCAAGCTCGAGCTTAAAAACGAGGCAGAGACCGATGTAATTATGAGTCGTCTCGAGGGTGCAGAGTACTATATCAGCTCACTGAAAAACGGCACAAGAAAGAAGAATCCCGCGCCTCCCTTTATCACATCAACTCTTCAGCAGGAAGCTTCAAGAAAGCTCGGTATCCGACCTGAAAGAGCAATGAAAATCGCTCAGGAGCTTTACGAAGGTATCAACATTCCCGGATACGGCTCAACGGGTCTTATCACATATATGAGAACTGACTCACTTCGTATTTCCGAAGAGGCAAGACAGGCAACAGATGCTTTCATCAGAGCAAACTACGGCGAGAAGTACATCCCCGAAAAGCCCAGATATTATAAATCCAGAAGCAACGCTCAGGACGGTCACGAAGCTATCAGACCCTCAGATGTTGCTATCACACCCGAAAGCATCAAGGCTAGTCTCACAGCAGAGCAGTATAAACTCTACTCACTTATCTGGAAGCGTTTCGTGGCTTCACTTATGGCTTCCTGTGTGCAGAACACAACAAAAATCGAGGTCAAGAGCAAGAATGTAGGCGAGGGTGAAGACAGATTCTGCCTCTTCACAGCAAGCGGTTACACTGTTAAGTTTGACGGCTTCACTGTGCTTTACAACATCCACGAAGATGAAAACTCAAAGCTTCCCGACGGTATCAGCAAAGACAGTGCCCTTAAGTTCAAAGACCTTATCAAACAGCAGCACTTCACTCAGCCTCCTGCAAGATATACCGAAGAGTCACTTATCAAGACTCTTGAAGAAAACGGTGTAGGCAGACCAAGTACCTATGCGACAATTATTTCAACTATTGTCAAGCGTGAATATGTTGAGCGCAAGTCAAAACAGCTTATTCCTACAGAGTTGGGCGAGGCTATAGTAAATCTTCTCAAGGATAAGTTCAAGAATATCGTTAATGTCAAGTTTACCGCTCAGATGGAAAGCAATCTCGACGCAGTAGGTGAGGGCGAAGAAGATTACATCAAGATGCTCCACACCTTCTATGACGACTTTGAAGCTAATCTTCAGAGAGTTAAAGACGATATGCAGGGCGTTAAGATTCAGCTTAAGGAAGATATTACAGATATTCCCTGTGAAAAGTGCGGAAAGATGATGGTTGTCAAGGTGGGCAGATTCGGCAAATTCCTTGCTTGTCCAGCGTACCCTGAATGTAAGACAACCAAGCCTTTTGTGGTAGAGACAGATGCAACCTGCCCCATATGTGGCGGTAAGGTTATTTCCAAGAAATCAAAGAGAGGTTACACATTCTTCGGCTGTGATAAGTGGCCCGAATGTAACTTTATGACCTGGGATAAGCCTACAAACGAGAAGTGTCCTAAGTGTGGCAAGTCTCTCTTCAAGGGCAAGGGTTCAGTGCTTAGTTGCCTTGACGAAAGCTGCGGATATAAGGCAGTAGCGACTAAGAAGAAAAAAGGCGAATAACAGCGCGTTTTTGATTCTTTTTCCGCGCGAGGAAAAAGCATGCCCCGCGGCGAGCGAAGATATAAAAATAAAGAATAAATGAAATGGCTTCGCTGTAAATTGCACCTGCGGTGTATGAAATGAAGCGAAGCTTTATGAAAGGGTGATATGATGAGTGAAAAGGTAATAGTTATCGGTGGCGGTCTTGCAGGTGTTGAAGCTGCCTGGCAGGTTGCAAATGCGGGATATGAAGTAGACTTATACGAGATGAAACCCGTGAAGTTTTCACCGGCTCATCATATGTCGACTCTTGCAGAGCTTGTTTGCAGTAACTCTCTTAAGGCAAAGCGCCTCGAGTCTGCGGCAGGTCTCTTAAAAGCTGAAATGCGAATTTTCGGTTCAATCTGTATGGAATGTGCAGATATTGCAGAAGTACCTGCAGGCGGAGCCTTGGCTGTTGACAGAGATATTTTCTCACAGCTCATAACCGAAAGAATAGAAAATCACCCGAAAATAAATGTTATACATCAGGAAGTGACAGAGATACCCGAGGGCAATGTCATTGTCGCCGCAGGCCCCCTTGCAAGCGACGCTCTCAGCGACGATATTATGAAGCTTTGCGGTGACGGTCTTCACTTTTTCGATGCGGCAGCACCCATTGTAACAAAAGAGAGTATTGATATGGAAAGTGCTTTTACTGCTTCAAGATATGAGCGTGGTGGTGAGAGCGACTATATCAACTGTCCGATGAATAAAGAGGAATATGAGAATTTCTACGAAGCTCTCATAAATGCAGAAAGTGCCGACCTTCACTCTTTTGACAAACGAAAAGATGTCTACGAAGGCTGTATGCCCATTGAAGTTATGGCTTCTAGAGGTAAGGATACAATGCGTTTCGGCCCCCTTAAACCCGTTGGTCTTCGCGACCCTAAAACAGGTCATAGACCCTGGGCAGTCTTGCAGCTTCGCAAAGAAAACTCAGCAGGCTCAATGTTCAATCTTGTAGGCTTTCAGACTAATCTCAAGTTCCCCGAGCAAAAGAGAGTTTTCTCAATGATTCCTGCTCTTAAAAATGCGGATTTTGTCCGCTACGGTGTAATGCATAGAAACACCTTTATCGATTCACCGCGACTTATGAACGGTGACTTCAGCTTCAGGACAAGAGAAAATCTTTTCTTTGCAGGTCAGATAACAGGTGTTGAGGGCTATATGGAATCGGCTTCATCGGGCATTATGGCAGGGGTCAATATGGTGCGAAAGCTTCAGGGTAAAGAAACCCTCATTCTTCCCGAAACATCAATGATTGGTTCACTTTCAAGATATATCAGCGATGAAAGCGTTAAGAATTTCCAACCTATGGGCGCAAATTTCGGTGTGCTGCCACCCATTGAACCTAAAATCAGAGACAAGCAGGAAAGATACGCCGCTTTATCTCAGAGAGGTCTCGATGACCTTAAAGAATATCTCCAAGGGAGGTTATAAGTTTGAATTTTACAGAATTTGAAAATATTATCGGCTACGAATTCAAGAACAAAGCATATCTTGAAACGGCCCTTACCCATTCGTCCTATGCCAATGAAAAACAGCTTTCACGGGACTGCAACGAAAGACTCGAATTCTTAGGCGACAGCGTTCTGGGTGTTATCACGGCAGAGTACTTTTATCATAACCTCAATCATCTGCCTGAGGGCGAGATGACAAAGAAGAGAGCTGCCTGTGCGTGCGAGAAGTCACTTTTTGGCTTTGCGAAAAAGATTAACCTGGGCAAATATATGCTTCTCGGCAGAGGCGAAGCGCATACCGGCGCCAGAAACAGGGCAAGCATTCTTGCCGATGCTTTCGAAGCAGTTATCGGAGCGATTTATCTCGATGGCGGTCTAGAGTACGCGAGAAAGTTTGTACTTGATTTTGTCAAAGAAGCCGCCGCAAAACAGCTGTCTTTCAAAGACTATAAGACGGAGCTTCAGGAAATCATACAGAAAAATCCTGCTGAGCATCTTACATATGTTCTAGTAGGTGAAAGCGGCCCTGACCACGATAAGCGCTTCGAGGTTGAAGTTCGACTCAACAGCAACGTTATGGGCTGCGGTATCGGTAAAAGCAAGAAACTTGCCGAGCAGGAAGCTGCCAGACAGGCTCTCGAGCTTATGGGTATAAAAAGTTGAAGCATATAAATGTTGCCTTATTTGTACCCGATGAGGGTTGGCCTCACAGATGCAGTTTCTGCAATCAGAAAACCATATCGGGTAAGACTAAAAGACTCACTGTCGAAGATATCGACTCGGCAGTGGAAACAGCTCTTAAAAGTGCCGATTGTAATAAAGGTGAAATCGCGTTTTTCGGTGGTAGCTTTACTGCAATCGACAGAGAGTATATGGTGACTCTCTTAGACAGAGCGAAGATGTATATTGACAAAGGTTTGTTTGCGGGTATCAGGGTGTCAACAAGACCCGACTGCATAAATGAAGAAATTCTAGATA
>JAZQZO010000387.1:0-2922 GCA_045634065.1 Acutalibacteraceae bacterium | reverse complement strand
AGAAAGAGACTGTCTATGACTTTATGTCAGCATCGAAGAAGATTGATATTGTCTATGAGGATGAGAATGTGATTCTCCTCAACAAAAAGACGGGGCTGCTCTCCCACCCTGACGACAGCGAATATATCGACACCCTTATTACCCGCACCAAACGTTACCTCTTCGAAAAGGGCGAATGGCATCCCGACAGCGAAAACTCCTTCACCCCCGCACTTGTCAACCGTATCGACAGAAATACAAGCGGTATCGTTATCTGTGCAAAGACTGCAGAGGCTCTCAGGGTACTCAATCAGAAAATGAAAGACCGCGAGCTTCATAAGATTTATCTGTGTCTGGTACACGGCAAGCCGAAAAAGGATAGTGATATTCTCGAGGGTTATCTTGTGAAAGATGAAAAGAAGAACAAGGTTTTCGTTTCAAAAAAGCAGACGCACGACAGCAAATATATCAAAACAAAATATAAGGTTCTCGAGTACAGGGATAATCTGAGCCTTGTGGAAGTTGATCTTCTCACAGGCAGAACTCATCAGATCAGAGCTCACCTGGCATCTATCGGTCATCCCCTTTTAGGTGACGGCAAATACGGCACGAATGCTCTGAATAAGAAGACAGGACTTAAAAAGCAGTGCCTTTGCTCATATAAGCTCCGATTTGATTTCACAACAGATGCAGGAGAACTCGAATATTTAAACGGAAAAGAGTTCAAAATCGATGATATATGGTTCAAAGATGAGTTTTATGCAGGAACACTTAACAAGGAGAAAAACTAATGAGTGAACTTACGGAAATGAGAAAGCGTGCCCAAGAGCTTCGCGATATTATCAACTATCACAATAAAAAATATTATGAAAATGACGAGCCTGAAATCGAAGACTTCGAGTATGACCGACTTCTTCATGAGCTTATTGCCATTGAAGAAAAGTACCCGGAAATTGTAACGGCCGACTCCCCCACTCACAGAGTAGGCGGTAAAGCCGACACTCAGTTTACGCCCGTCGAACATATAGTACCGATGGAAAGTCTTCAGGACGGTTTCGGCGAGGATGATGTTTTGGCTTTTGACCAGAGAGTCAGAAGTGTTATCCCAAACCCGACTTACATTGTCGAGCCTAAGATTGACGGTCTGTCCGTGTCCCTTGAATATGAAAACGGACTTCTTGTCCGCGGCTCAACACGAGGCGACGGCAAGATTGGCGAGGATGTAACAGCTAACATCAGAACTATCCGTAATATCCCCCTTAAAATTGATACAGATTTACCCGTACTCGAAGTGCGCGGTGAGGTTTATATGCCACGAGAGGTTTTTGTTGAGCTCACAACCGAGCAGGAATTAAACGGTGAAAAAACTTTCAAAAATCCTCGTAATGCGGCGGCAGGATCACTTCGTCAGAAAAACCCGAAAATTACAAGCAAGCGTAAACTGGATATTTTTACTTTCAACATTCAGCGAATCGAGGGCAAGGAACTGACAAGCCACAAAGAGTCCCTTGACTTCATAAAAGCTCTCGGCTTTAACACTGTGCCTTTCTATACAAGCTGTAGCAGTATTGACGAGGTTTTGACTGAAATTGGTCGCATCGGTGAAATCAGAGGCACACTCCCCTTTGACATTGACGGTGCAGTTATCAAGGTTGATGACTTCTCACAGCGTGAAGCACTCGGCTCAACATCAAAATTTCCCAAGTGGGCACTTGCTTACAAGTACCCCCCTGAAGAGAAAGAAACAACTCTTCTTGACATCGAAATCAACGTGGGCAGAACAGGCGTACTGACTCCCACAGGCATATTTGAACCCACACTTCTTGCAGGCACCACCGTCAGCAGAGCAACTCTGCACAACCAGGATTTCATCGACGAAAAAGGCATCTGCATAGGCGACAGAGTAATTATCCGCAAGGCAGGAGATATTATCCCTGAAGTGCTTTGTGTGGTCTCTCACGGTGAAAATGCAATCCCCTACCGAATTCCCGATGTGTGTCCCTCCTGCGGTGGCAAGGTCACTCGAGAAGAGGGTGAAGCTGCTCTTCGTTGCTGCAACCCCGACTGTCCCAATCAGCTTCTTCGCAATCTAATTCATTTCTGCTCAAGAGATGCTATGGATATTGAAGGTATGGGTACCGCTGTCCTTGAAACTTTTGTAAGTGAGGGACTTGTCAAAACGGCGGCGGATATCTATCACCTTGACCGTGAGAAAATCGCGTCCATTGAGCGTATGGGCGAAAAGAGCGCTGACAACCTCATCGCTGCTGCTGAAAAGTCAAAGGGCAACGACCTTGCAAGACTCATTTATGCTCTGGGCATTCGCCATATAGGTCAGAAAGCAGGCGCACTTCTCAGTGAAAAATTCGGCACTATGGATGCTCTTATGAATGCCACTGCTGAAGATATTGCTGAAATTGAAGGCTTCGGTCTGATTATGGCAAAGAGCGTTGAAGAATTTTTCTCTCACCCCGAAAGCAGACAGCTTATTGATGACCTTAAACTTGTTGGCGTGAATATGGAAAGTCAGAAACAGATTGTTGATATGCGCTTTGAGGGTAAAACTTTCGTGCTGACAGGCACACTTTCTATGTATAAGAGAAGCGAAGCTGAGAAGATTATCGAGTCTTTCGGCGGCAAAGCATCAGGCAGTGTCTCTAAAAAGACAAGCTATGTGCTTGCAGGTGAAGATGCCGGTTCCAAACTCAAAAAAGCAAATGACCTTGGCATCACTGTTATCAGTGAGGAAGAGTTTGCGCAAATGATAAAATAAGATTAAGGTGACCGACAGGTCGCCTTTTTTACTTAGGTGTATGATACGAAACAAATTTTACAAAAAAGGTTGCAATTGTGAACAAACGTTGACAAACTACCCTCATTATGGTAAAATAAAATGTAATAATTTTTTTGAAAGGACTTTAAAAAGCTATGAAAAAGATTATC
>JAZQZO010000386.1:0-1590 GCA_045634065.1 Acutalibacteraceae bacterium | reverse complement strand
CATATGTGAGAAATTCAAAGATATTCTCGGTGATAATAGCATCAGCAAGAACAGCAACTTCTATGATTTTGGCGGCGATAGCCTTTCAATGATATCATTGCTCAGTGAAGACGGTTTTGAGAATGTCACCGCAGCAGAGTTTATAAGAAATCCGACACCTGCAAAACTTGCCGTGCTGATCGATAATAAAAAGCTCTCAAATCTTAAACATTTAGAACCCTTGCACTTAGCAACTAATTCTCATAAAGCCTTAATCGTACTTCCCTTTGCAGGAGGTGGTGCTGAGGCATACAGCAACTTAGTAAATTCGCTTAAAGAAACAAGCAATGATGTATCTGTATATTTTATACAGTATTTGCATTCAATGCGCGAATGTGAAGACGCTGCAAAAGAAATCGCAACCGCCCTTGACGGTAAAGAGATCATTATTTACTCTCATTGTGTCGGTACCGCTGTAGCTCTGCCTATTCTGAAAGTTTTGGAGGAAAATAACGTTAAAGTTAAACATTATTTTGCAGGTGCAAGCATTCCGCCGGAAAGAGCAACGAAATTTAACACTTGGAATATCACTCCCAATTTTGTTCTTAAGCGTATCTTAACAGATGCAGGAGCAGATTTTGAAGGACTTTCAAAGGACAAGCTGAAGAAGATTTTGTCACAATTCAGAAAAGACACTGATTTTACTAATATTCTTTATTGTAACTTCCACACTAAACTGCAGACCCCCTTCAGTGCAATTCTCAGCAAGTCAGATCGATTCACTCAAAATTACGATCAGAGCAAGGTACTCTGGAGCAAATATTTTGATAACATCGAAGACATCCTATTTATTGCCTCTGACAGTCACTATTTCCAGAGTGCTGCCTGTGATGATTTGATTAATCTCATCTTCTCGGAATAATGTACTTCTCATTGCAACTTTTCGTAGTAGAAATGGTGAGATTTTCATCCTGCATAACCTTCGTTAAATAGTAAAACCTGGATTTCAAATTGAAATCCAGGTTTTATTTATTCAGTTATCTTTTTGTTTTTTATCTACATATATTTTTAACAATATAATAGGAATAATACTAAATGTAGATATTATAGCGCCGATTAAAAATATTTTGCTGTCAGGAATATACTCATAACGCATCGTTACTTCATTTAAAATAGCTCCACCGTTATTTTTAATTATATACTCACCTACGTTAGTACCAACAAGCGTTGGAATGAAGCCTTGGAATAGAACCCACAATCCCTCAGACTGACCTTTGCTTTCTTTTGGATATAGAGTTTTAGTCCAAGTTCTTGTAGCCTGTAGCATAACAATGTAACCAACAGCAACAAGAAATATTCCGCCAAACAAAGGTAAATTAAAATACTTTGTGGTGTCTACTTTGTCTGGTGTTATTGTAAAAATAAAAGCATTTCCAAGCAAACCAAAAAACAGGGAAAATAACGTTACTTCTATGAATTTATTTCTGTTAATAAACTTAGAAACAGGTACAGTAGCAAGCATAGCAAGAATCATAGGCACAGCTTCAATTAGACCCATTTGATCTGCACTATATCCCAAGTATTCTATCAAAAAATTACCTAAATGAGGGA
>JAZQZO010000385.1:0-8389 GCA_045634065.1 Acutalibacteraceae bacterium | reverse complement strand
TTACCCACTTACCTTCTTCGGGAATGGGAGCGGGGCCGTGGTTCGGTCCTTTAGCGACCGTACACATTTGTTCAACTTCATGTGTGTAGTTCATGATGTTAAATCTCCTTTCGAGAATTAGTATTGGTTATTGTTTACCGCCTATAATAATATCAAATATTTTTATTTCTTGCAATAGTGTATTGGTAAAAAATTAAGGTAATAATCAAGATTTTTTGGGATATTAGCCAAAACAAGAAAAAGCAGAAACTGTCTTCAGACAATTTCTGCCGTTTTGTTAGATAGTTATAATCAATCGAATAACGATCCTACCTTATCAATTAGCTTCTCTACACCTGCAATAGGTGCAAATATAACAAAATCCAACGCTGAAAGCAAAACCTCAAAAAACAAATACGGTATTCCTAACAGTATAACAAGATATGCAAGTCCCATAATTTTCTCCTCTCCTATCAGAATTTAAAAAAGTCTGTTATTTTAGTGAACAAATCTTTGAAATCTCCTATCATAAGATCTAACAAAGTAAGTGGCCAAAAAATAACAAATAATGGCAATAACATCCACATAATTTTTCTCCTTTTTATTTTATTGTATTACCTGGAATACATATTGTCAAGTTGTTTTTTTATTTTCATTATTATATTTAATTTTATAGTTTTCTGTCATCTCATAGGCTACAACAGTACTCGCTTTGACATCTGCAACACTGAAATCTATATCCGATATCATAGCCGCCTGTATATTAAAAGCTGTTATTCTGCCATCGCTCACAGTTATCGACAGAGTACCGCCATCATAGTAACTTTCAGCACTATCTATAGCTAGTGGCGTTGTCTTGAGACTCCTGAATTGCGGCAAGGTAAGCACACCATCAAAATATGACTTCTGAAAAGAATCACCCTTATTATAAAATTTGCTTTCGCTCTTTAGAATGATTTTCATAATATAGCCGTCATTTTTCTCTGCGACAGAATATACTTTAATATCATCTCGTGCCAAAGAAGCCTTCTTACCGTAGGGCTCAATTAACTTATTTGCACTCTTCTCTTCGTTGTAGCCATCTTTATATATGTAGTTCTTTTTAAGAGTCCCCTCAAAGAGACTGAGAGTGTTTTTAACAGTCATAACAAGATTGTTTTTGCTGCAACCTATATACTCAGTATCAATAGACTTATTATACTGAATGGTCATATTCTGCTGTTCTTTCAGTTTCGCAATAAGTTCGTTATACAGCTGTGCCGCCTGAGCTTTACTCCTAGGCAAAGAGCCTGAATTATAGGTGAATTCTTTATATTCACTGCTGTAATCTCCCAATGCAGTACTGTTGTTTATTCGCTTATAACTCATAATTTTGAATATGTAACCTCTGTTTTTATCAAGGCCGCTTATTGTCATAGCGGTACGGGATGTTCTCTTATACAACTTGAACTTTTCATCTTTTTTGCTGTAGATATAAACTCTGTATCCCGTTGCACCTTCAGCTTTATTCCAATAGAGGGTTATCGAGTTATCTGTTATGCTTCTTGTATAAATTTCAGTGACATTTTCAGGTTTGGTAAGAGCCTCAACTTCATTGCTGAACTCACCGTAAACCACCTTACCGGCATCGTAACAAAAACCGCGTACTATGAATTTAATTGCCCCTTCATTATCTATCTCTTTTATGGTTACTTCATTGGATTTTGTTGTGTAATTATAACTAAAATTTTTATCGCCCTCATATTTTATAAACACCTGATAAGCATACACATTTTTGAGTTTGTCCCAGGAGAGAGTTACGGAGCCTCGTGCACTTTTGACAAACTTCAGGTTTTCCACTGTTCCAAGGGTCAGTTCTTCTTCTGATATTGCACCGTCGGAACTTACCGGAATATCTTCATAAGTTACAGCACCGTCTCTTATATAAAGTGATGATGCGCAGAATGAAAGTGCAGATAAAAGTGCCATAGCTACTACCAAAGCAAATATTTTCTTCATCACACTCACCTGCCTTAAATTTATTATATGCTACATTATACACTTATTTTTCTTTCTTATCAACGAGTTTTGATGAAAATTTAAGTTTGTTCGCGGCTCCATTGCCGAATAAAATTCGGCACGAGGACGCCTGCGGCGTCCTCGAAAATCGCTCTTGCGATTTTATGGAGCCGCACCCACCTGCAGGTTCCACAAAACTGAAAAAACAGAGGCAAGTCAACCTCACCTCTGTAACAATGTCAAATATTTATCGGTTCAGCATCCACACCATAAAGTTAAGATACCCTGCAAACGTAAGCCACAAAAGATACGGAATCTGCAAATAGGCGGCTATCTTATCGTTTTTGCTGAAAGATATAATCATAAGAAGCACAAGCACCCACAAAAGCAAGAGCCAGAAAAAGGAGAAATCGTAAGCCTGAAGATTAAAGAAAAAAATACTCCAGAAAAAGTTGACCACAAGCTGAATGGCATATAAAAGCAGTCCACCGTTTCGCTGTTTATTTTCTGATGCTATCCACACTCTTGCGGCACTTATACCCATAAGAATAAAAAGTATAGTCCATACAATCGGAAAGACTATTTCAGGAGGTGTCAGGGCAGGCTTTTCTACCAAGCTGTAATTATCCATTCCCATATTGGTAAACAGAGCCGACAGTCCGCCGACAACAAGAGCTATAGCTATTGATATGCCATAGATTTTGGTTTTGCTTTTGTTAAGATTCATTTTCATCACCCTATATATTATATGTCAGTGATGATATTTTATTCGTTTACTTCAAAAAACACCTGTTCGTTTACAACACGACAAATATATTCACCCCCTGATTTTACTTTCCCTTCCAATATTTCTTCCGAAAGCTTATCTTCGACATTATTCTGTAGAGCCCGTCTTAATGGTCTTGCACCGTAAACAGGGTCAAAGCCCGCCTTTGCAACAAGCTTCTTCACCTCATCATCAAAATCCATTTCGATATCCATAGCCCTGAGTCTCTCACCCAGCGTATCAATCATTCTGGCGGTGATTTCTTGAGTCTCTTCTGCAGAAAGCTGACTGAAAACTATAACCTCATCAATTCTACCCAAAAATTCAGGTCTGAATGCTTTTTTCAACTCACTCATAACAGCATTTCGGATTTTCTCTTCACTGACCTTTTCACTGTCTTCACCGAAGCCTATAGATTTCACTTGACCTGCAATCTGTTTAGCACCGAGATTAGAAGTCATAATGATTACGGTATTTTTAAAATCTACCTTTCTTCCTGTTGAGTCAGTAAGAATTCCGTCATCGAGAATCTGCAAAAGCATATTAAAAACATCCGGGTGAGCCTTTTCAATCTCATCAAAAAGAACTATACTGTAAGGCTTGCGTCTGACTTTTTCCGTCAGCTGCCCACCCTCATCGTAGCCCACATAACCCGGCGGAGAACCTACTAATTTTGATGCGTTGTGCTTTTCCATATACTCGCTCATATCAAGTCGTATAACTGCATTCTCATCACCAAACATAGCAGAGCCCAGCGCCTTACAAAGCTCAGTTTTACCTACACCCGTAGGGCCTGAAAAGATAAATGAACCCATAGGTCTTTTCGGGTCTTTCAGACCGCTTCGGCTTCGCCTGATAACTTTAGCAACAGCTCTGACAGCTTTTTCCTGACCTACTATTCTTTCGTGAAGCAACTTTTCAAGATTGAGAAGTTTTTCACTTTCTTCTGCGGTTATCTCGCTTACAGGAATACCCGTCCAACCTGAAACTATCATAGCAATTTCTTTTGCAGTAACCTCAGAGAATCCGTGAGAAGATTTTTCTTTCCAATTGGTCTTGCTGACGGTCAGCTCACTCATAAGCTCTTTCTCTCTGTCCCGAAGTTTTGCCGCACCCTCGAAATCCTGAGAGTTTATTGCCGCTGCCTTTTCTGCTGTGACCTCTTTGAGTTTTTCTTCTATTTCCTTAACCTCAGGCGGCATAGTGAAAGATCTGAGCCGCACCTTTGAGCAAGCCTCATCAATAAGATCAATAGCTTTATCCGGTAAAAATCTGTCACTTATATATCTCACCGACATTTTCACCGCCGAGGCTATGGCATCATCAGTAATTTTCACCTTATGATGTGCTTCATACTTACTGCGAAGTCCTTTAAGAATTTCAACAGTTTCATCAGCAGTCGGCTCACCTACCTTAACGGACTGAAATCGCCTTTCAAGAGCACTGTCTTTTTCGATATATTTTCTGTATTCTTCCAATGTAGTGGCACCGATAACCTGAAGCTCACTTCTTGCAAGCGAGGGCTTGAGTATATTTGCAGCATCTACAGCGCCCTCTGCCGACCCGGTACCGATAAGATTATGAACCTCGTCTATAAAGAGAATAACATCTTTACTCTTGACGGTCTCTTCAATACAGGTTTTAATTCGTTCTTCAAAATCACCACGGTACTTGGTACCCGCCACCATACTTGTAAGGTCAAGAGTCACTATGCGCTTGCCTTTGAGAAGTTCCGGCACTTCACCCTGAGATATTTTCAGTGCAAGACCCTCAGCTATTGCCGTTTTACCCACACCCGGCTCACCGATAAGGCAAGGGTTATTTTTAGTACGACGGGAGAGAATTTCTATAACTCTCTCGATTTCTTTTTCTCTGCCGATAACAGGGTCAATTTCTCCTCTTGAAGCCTTTTCGGTAATATCGGTACCGTGTTTGTCAAGAGTGGGAGTAGAGGACTTTTTCCCTGCCTGACCGCGTTTTGACGCAGGTACAGAATATCCGTTTCTGCCTGAATCTATCTCAGAAAGTATGGTATTGGAACTATGACCAAGCTGAGACAGGATAAACGAAGCACAACTGTCATCCTCACTTAGAATGGCTGTCAGCAGATGTTCCGTGCCTACATAACCCGCATTTTCTTTAGCAGCTATTGAAACCGAAAGTTCTATGATATGCTTACTTCTCGGAGTAAAATCGTCAGGAGTAAGCACTGTTGGTATGCCCACGCCCACGGCCTTTTTTATTTCCTGCTCCACGCTCTGACTTGTGACCCCCTTAGATGCCATCAGCGACGTGGCAACACTGCCGCCCTCTTTGACTATACCGCAAAGCAAATGCTCACTGCCCACATAGGTGTGACCTAAGTTTTCTGCAGTTTCAACAGCACAGTTAAGGGCTCTGTTGGCCTTTTCTGTGAAACCTGTAAATTTATACATTGTTGTTTCCTCCTTTATCTATGAAGTGAAGTTTCAATTTATACCACAGGCAATTTATGACCTGTGAGGTCAATTAGTTTATTATTCATTGTTTTCTTACGCTCGCCGCGAGGCATTACTTTTTCCTATCGCGGTTAACCTCTCCGTGAGACCTTCGGTCTGCCACCTCTCCTTTCAGGCGAGGCAAAACGAATCAAAAACGCGATAATTAATTTACTGTTGCTAACTAAAAAAACGGGTCCTATGACCCGTTTTTTTAAGCAAGTTCTTCTCTTATCTTCTGCGACCTTAAAACATCACGCTCAGTCTGTGTCAGCACCTTACCCACACTCGTATTAAGAGTTGCAGGCTGTAACAGTACCGTCAGAGAGCGGAGCTTTTCAGCAGGAATGTCCAGAATACCCTCGGACACACCCACACGGACATAAGAAATAAGATTCATAAGCTCTTTTGAGGTGAGCTTATATGCACTTTTAAGAATACCGTAAGCACGGTATATGCGGTCAAGATAATCCTCGTCTTTGATAAGGATAGCACGGGCCTGCTTTTCCTGAGCGATTATCTGCAGTGCGATTGAGTTGAGATTTTTGATTGCTGCCTCTTCACTTATACCGAGAGTTACCTGATTACTGAGTTGGTAGATATCGCCTGAAACCTCGCTGCCCTCACCGTAGGAACCGCGAAGAGTGAGACCTAATTTTGCAACTGTGGTAGAGAGTCTCTGCATAGCACCTTTTTTAGAAAGAGCAGGCAAATGAAGCATTACGCTTGCTCGAAGCGCCGTACCGATATTGGTGGGACACTGGGTGAGATATCCTAAGTTTTCATCGAAGGCAAAAGCAAGTTTATCTTCAAGTATTTCATCGATTCTGAGTGCAGTTTCAAAAGCCTCCTCAAGTGAGAGACCGGGATAAACTGTCTGTATTCTGATGTGGTCCTCTTCGCAAATCATAATGCTGACATCTTCATCTTTTGAGAGGAGAAGACTTCTGCCAATGCTGTCGCAGGCAAACTCAGGACTGATAAGGTGTTTTTCTGCAAGAGAGACTGTTTCGGCAGGTGAAAGCGCAGACATATCGATAAAGTCAAGGTCAAAATCTTTATTTTCATCTAAAATCGTATTCACGATACTTCCGATTTCTTTCTTCTGGCTTTCATCAAGACGAGCAGGAAAAGGATATTCTTTGAGATTACGGGCAAGGCGTACTCTTGTGCTTAAAACGATGTCGCCTTCGTTACCTTTGTTTTTGTACCAGTTCATCTTTAGTTTTCTCCTTTCATTTCTTTTATTTCGTCTCTGATTGCGGCCGCTCTTTCGAAATTCTGGGTTTCGATGGCCTTTGCCATTTCTTTTTGCAGGTCTTCGATTTTTTCTTCGAGGGTCCTTTCTTTTATTTCGATAGGCTCGGCAGTTTTTGCAGGTACCTTGCCTGAGTGTTTTACTTTGCCGTGAATTCTCTGTAGCGATGGCTGAAGTTTGCTGTAAAATTTATTATAGCAATTACTGCAGCCTACATTACCCGATTTGATGATATCTTCAAAACTGCAGCCACAGATTTCGCAGCGTTCAGTTTTTGTTTCACCCAAAAGAAGATTTCTGTCATCGAAAAAGCTCGAAAACAGCGAGGGTAGATTAAATGTGAAATCGCTGAAAAAGTTGTCGTACCCCAGACTCTGTGCACAAGATGAGCAAAGATGCTTCTGAGTCGCTTCTCCGTTGACAACGCGTTTTATATGGGTGTTTGCTTCGTTCTTTTTACAATTCTGACATAACATAATAATTACCTCCTTTAAGACTGTTTTATTATAGATAACAGGGTTTGTTTAAATATGTTCGCTCTGACAGCATCTCTGAAATCTGCAGGCAGACCTTTGAAATTACTGTCGCTGAGAGCTGAGGATATAATTGCCGCATCACGTCTTGATATGAGCTGATGATGCATTAGGTTTATCAGATGGTCATTTGCGGTGCTTTCGGAAATGAATGTGCCGACACTGTTGATGACATTCATTATCAGAGTATTTTTGTCATAGCTGACTCTGGTAATTCTGACACATCCGCCTCCGCCTCTTCGGCTTTCAACTATATATCCTCTTTCAGGTGTAAACCGCGAAGAAAGCACATAGTTTATCTGACTGGGTACGCATCCCACATCCTGAGCTAAAATATTCCTCTGAAATTCAATTTCATCTTTATCGTCAAGCATCTGAATTATCATCTGTGCTATTGAATTTGAAATGTTCACTATTATCACTTCCTTTGACTTTGACTAACTTTGACCTTTCTTGATTTTATTATATTCTATCTAGAAGTTTTTTCAAAGGTCAAATAAAGTCAAAAACCAATATTATTTCTACATTTTATCAATTTAGCTTTGATTCTCTTCGTTTTTCACGATTTTTTGAGTTTTTTCAATTCCTGTAAGTCTATTCTCGTGTTCCTGACTTTTTGACCTTTGACTTTCATAAAAAGGCTCATCTATCCTCATAATGTCCTCGCCAAAATTCTCGGCAGAGTACTGCAAACTATAGTGATTTTCGCTCATTTCTTCTCCCTCACTGAAAGTTGTCAGTGATATTTTTGACCTTTAATCTTTATTTATGCATAAAAAGAAACCTCCCACTTGGGAGGCTTTCTTCTGATTTTCAACTTAGCAACCGCAGGAGTTATCACAACCGCAGGAATTGCAACCACAAGAGTTACCGCAACCGCAAGAGTTGCCACAACCGTATGTGTTGCCGCCACCGAAGAGACCGCCTTCACCGCCGCAGCACATTGATAAGATGAGAAGGATAATAATCCAAGAGCAGCAGCTGTTGCCACCAAATAAACCGTTGTTACAAGCCATTTGACCTACCTCCTTTCCGCTTACATCTTCATTATACGCGAAAAGGTAAAGTGTGTTACAAAACTTTCAGTCTGCGATTCGGGGCTCAGGCAAAAGCCACTGAGGTGGCTTTTGAGTGCGACGATGTCGCACTGCGGAAAGCTTCGCTTTCCGCCCCTGAGCCCCGCCCTGACCTCCTGCAGAAACTTAAAGCAAAGCAATTCAAAGTCAGCACCGCCCGATGATTCCCCGTAATAAAAAAGAGGCAACCGAAGTTACCTCTTTAAGTTTCATATTTTATTAAACTTCCTCAAGTGCAGCCGCACGCTTATCAGCAAGCTCAACAAGCATCTGCTGCTGAAGTTTGCCGTGGATGGGATAGA
>JAZQZO010000384.1:0-3456 GCA_045634065.1 Acutalibacteraceae bacterium | reverse complement strand
GTTCAAATATTAGCTTTGTTCATTCACAGAAAAAGCAGATTTTCCGCCCTTTTTGTCAGTGAACAACCCTCCTCTAAAAACAACCATTAGCGGAGTGGGTTACACTCCGCTATGGAAATTGTTTTGCTATACGAAATTATACGATTTCGATACCGTCGATGATAATGTTGAAGTAGGGAGCACTTCTGTGAAGTGATTCAGCAACTTCGCCGTCAATAACAGCTTCTGTATCAGGTGTGAAAGCTGCGTCTGCAACAGCATCAGCTGTGAATGAAACAAGGTGACCTTCAGCGTCAACTTCTGCTGTAACAAAAGCATTTTCAGGTCTGTCAAGTGTTACTGTGAATGTTGAAGTATCGAATACCTTGATTGAACCGTCAAGAAGACCTGCCTTAACTTCTTCAACCTTAGCTTTCATTTCTTCTGTTACATTTGCATCATTGTATTCTGTGAGACAAACTGAACCTGTTTCAATATTGCCGCAGTAGTCAGCTTCAACAGCCTTGCCTTCTGCAACAGCAGCAAAGATATATTCGAAGTAAGGAGTCCAGTCAATCTTTGATGAAACAAGGTTAGCATTAGGAGCAATATCGTTGAAGTTGATATTATAACCAACGTGATAAAGAGGATTGCCTGCCTTTGTTTCGTCTTCACAAGCCATAGGTGAGCCATCTGTGTCAGCGTGTTCACTCATAAGGACAACGCCTTCCTTGATAAGCTTCTTAGCAGCCTCCTGCTCGAGAGCAAGGTCAGCCCAGGAGTCAGTATATGTTACTGTCATTGTTGCGCTGGGGCATACGCTTCTTGCACCGAGATAGTATGATGTATAACCTGAGATACATTCAGCATAAGGCTTAGCTGAGATATAGCCGAGCTTTGCTTCTTCAGCTGTGATGTCACCGTTTTCGATGAGTTCGTTGAGTTTGAGACCTGCAACAACACCTGCAAGATATCTGCCTTCATAGATTGAAGCAAATGCATTGTGGAAGTTGTCAAGACCTGCGATTTTTGCATTTGTACCTGTTGCGTGGAAGAACTGAACTTCAGGGAATTCTTCAGCAGCCTTGATTACGAATTCTTCGTGACCGAAGGAGTCTGCAAAGATAAGGTCACAACCGTCTTCAACAAGTTCAACACAAGCGTCATAGCAAGCTGAATCTTCGGGAATGTCCTTTTTCATAAGAAGGTTCTTTGATTTGTCGATGCCAAGCTTGTCGCAAGCTGCCTCAATAGCAAGCATAAAGTTTTCGTCATAACCAACAGTTTCGTTATGAAGAAGAACTACACCGATTTTGAGGTTTTCGATACCTGCATTTTCGTTGCCTGAATCGTCGGGTTTGTTTGTGTCATCTCCGTTGCCGCCGCAAGCTGCAAGTGTGAAAAGCATAAGTGCTGCAAGGAGAACTGCAAGAATTTTTTTCATTGGTATTTCCTCCGTTTGAAAAATTTTATTTTAACTGTCACCTGACAGTCAGTTACTGTTTTTTGAAGATAACAGCATCGTCTTTCATTTCCTGCACAATTGCAAGAGACTCAACTCTGATACCCTTTTCTTCAACTCTTTCTCTGCCCTGCTGAAAACCTTTTTCAACAGCAATCGCACAACCCGCAACCTTTGCGCCTGCCTGGTCGCACAAATCGATAAGACCCAGAAGAGCATTGCCCTCAGCAAGGAAGTCGTCAATGATAAGCACATTATCTTTTTCACTCAGAAAGTCTTTTGAAAGCACAACGTCATATTCCGTGCCGTGAGTGAATGACTGCACCTTGGTTTTATAAACTGTGTTTGCAATATTCTTTGTTTTAGTCTTCTTCGCAAAAAGCACAGGACAGTCAAAATATTGCGCAGCAATACAGGCGATAGCAATACCCGATGCTTCTATGGTGAGGATTTTATTTACACCCGCATCAGCGTAAAGTCTCTTGATTTCCTTGCCCATATCTGAAAGCAAACCAACATCTATCTGATGATTAAGGAAAGAGTCCACTTTCAATATGTTTCCCGGAAAAACCTGTCCGTCTTTGAGTATTCTTTCTTCAAGAAGTTTCAATATCTGACACCACCTGTCTAACATCTTATCTATGAAACTTATTTTAACAAAAAACTACATTTTTTTCAATAGGAAACCACAAGAAAACATATAACAAAAAAACAAGTCCCCTTTGGACATTTTCACCAAAGGGGCACGGTATATAAATCTCAGGTTTTTCTTATAAATTCCTTGTTACAGTGAGGACAGCTTATTTTGATTTTTCCTCTGCCTTTGGGTACTCTTAATGTGTTGTGGCACTGAGGGCAGGCGTAGTATCTGTGGTCTTTATCCTGAAACTGTCTGGATTTCTTGATTATAAATTTTTTCCAAGGCTGAATAAGCTCTATAAACTTGGCGTTTTCTCTTTGTCTTGCAGGAATATTTTTAGACAGCGTGCGGTATATGACAATAATATAAGGAATCATCCCCAGATAGTGAATGTAGGGCACATCAATAAACGACAGGATACCTGTCACTATGCAGCCCACAATCAGCAGTGCAAAATTCAGCAGGTCGTTGCCGTATCTGCCGTACATAAACTGTCTTAATTTTTCCATCATAAGCCATCTCTCCAATATATAGTGTTTTAATCTTATCAGTCATACTTTAATTATAGGTTAAATTTTCCTTACAGTCAACGCTATTTCGTTGAAAGTGTTGATTATTTTTTCTGCTTTTATTATAATATAATAAACCTCTCCGGAAAGGACGTCCAAATTATGATTAAGAAATATCTCAAACGCTATTTCGTTGATGCTATGAGCTTTATGGCTCTGGGTCTTTTCTCATCACTTATTGTCGGTCTTATTATCAGCCAGCTTGCAAAAATCCCCCACCTTGATATTCTTTCGAGCTTCTCAGGGGTACTCGCAGCCTCATCACCTGTCGTAGGCGGTGCTATCGGTGCGGCTATTGCATACGGCCTTAAATCAAAACCTCTTGTTGTGTTTTCCTGCATAGCTGTGGGTGCTTTCGGCTATGAACTCGGCGGTCCCGTAGGTGCTTATGTTTCGGCCGTTGTCGCCAACGAAATCGCATCAATTGTGGCAGGCAAAACCAAAATTGATATAGTTATTACTCCCATTGTCTGCATTGTGACCGGTGGCTTTGTCAGCACCTTTGTAGGGCCTTATCTCTCGGAATTTATGTCAGGCTTCGGAGAAATCATAAACAAGGCAACTCAGCTTCACCCCTTCCCTATGGGCATCACCGTTTCCGTGCTTATGGGTCTTGCTCTGACTGCTCCCATTTCTTCGGCGGCTATTGCCATTATGCTTGGTCTTGACGGTATCGCGGCAGGCGCGGCGGCCGTTGGTTGCTGTGCGCAGATGATAGGCTTTGCCGTAACCTCTTTCAAGGCAAACGGTGTGGGCGGTCTTATCTCTCAGGGCGTTGGCACAAGTATGCTTCAGTTTGCCAATAT
>JAZQZO010000383.1:0-5398 GCA_045634065.1 Acutalibacteraceae bacterium | reverse complement strand
CCGACTTTGGATAAAAAGTTCCAGGACGTTACCGAGTGGCTTCTTAAGGGAAGCATAGATTTTGACTTTATCAGTGAGTCCCTTTTCCCTGATTTGTGTAAGCAGGGCGGCAATCCTCTTAAGGTGGGCGAAATGGAATACGATGCGATTGTTGTGCCTGATTGCGAAACCTTGCGTTGATCTACTCTTGAGAGACTTGAGCAGTTCCGAGATAAAGGCGGTAAGCTTATATTTATGGGTAACGCTCCGGTTTATGAAAATGCGGTAAAGTCTGACAGGGGCAGAATACTTTATGAAAAGTCAGTTTGTATTTCATTTGACAGAGCAAGACTTCTTGATGCTCTCAACAGTAACAGAACGGTAACTATCCGTTACGACAACGGTAAGCTTACAGATGATTTTATCTATCAGTTAAGAGAGGATAATGACTGTGAATGGCTCTTTGTCTCCCGTTGCTGTGAGCCTTATAACAAAGATGTTTTCCGCAGTAAAAATCTGAGAATCACACTTATCGGTGAAAAGAAAGTTACAATATACGATACACTTACGGGTGAAACTTACCCTGCTGATACTGATTATGCAGGCGGAAATACTGTAATAAGAAATAAAATGTTTGATTACGATAGTCTGCTTCTTAAAATCGAGGATGGTAAAAATGAAGCTGTTTCAGCTGAAAATGAAAAAGAGCTTGGATGTATAAAAGTTTTGTCAGAGGTTCCTTATACACTTGATGAAAAGAATGTTCTTCTTCTTGATATGTGTCAGTTTAGCGTTGACGACGGTGAATTTTTGCCTGAGGAAGAAATTCTGAGAGCCGACAACATAGCAAGAAAAATTGCAGGACTTAAAGAACGAAACGGTTCTGTTGCTCAGCCCTGGGTTATACCGCCAGAAGAACCGGAGCATACAATTACACTAAAGTTTACCGTGGATTCTCTTACTCATATAAAAAATCCCGTACTCGCTCTTGAAGATGCTGAAAATGCAGAAATCACACTTAACGGAAAGATAGTTCCGAACACTGTAACAGGATGGTATGTGGATAAATCAATAAAGACTGTACCTTTTCCTGAAATTATCAAAGGTAAAAATATTATCACCGTGAAGCTTCCGATTGGTAACCATACAAATACAGAATGGTGTTATCTTCTTGGTGATTTCGGAGTTAATATTGCGGGCAGAAAGACTCAGCTTACTGAACTTCCCGAAAAGATGTGGTTTGGCGATGTCGTAAATCAGGGACTTTCCTTCTACGGCGGAAACATCACATACCATATGGGTGATATATATGCTGAAAACGGTGAAATTGAGGTTATGATACCGCAGTACAGAGGCGCACTTATTAAGGTACTCGTTGACGGCGAGGATAAGGGCAATATTGTCTTTTCACCCAACACCCTTCGCATAAAAGGGCTTACACAGGGTGTGCATAAACTGGATATGAAGCTTTATACACACAGATTCAATTCCTTCGGTGCAGTTCACAATGCTGATTCGTTTCTTGATTGGCACGGTCCCGATGCCTGGCGTACGAAAAATGAAAGTTGGTCTTATGAATACAGACTTAAAGAGGTGGGTATTCTGTCGACTCCCGTAATTAAAGCGTAAAACAGCTTTATTAAATAAATTTAATTTTTGATTATCAAGGAGATGTTAAAATGTCAAAAAAAGCAATTCTCATTATTTTTGCAGTGTTGGTTGTTCTTTTTGCAGCAGCAATAATCTATTTTGAAGTTGATCCCGAAAATACTAATGTTGATTTCAGCCCTGCAAACTCTCAGAGTGAAACGGACAAAACAATAAGGTTTGATGAAAACGGCAAGCTAAAGATATTGCATATCGCTGACACACATCTTAATTATGACAAACATTTTGATGCATCAGTGTGGGTAATTGCAGAGGCCTGTGATGTAGAAAAGCCTGACCTTGTTGTACTTACAGGTGATAATACACATCCTGACGAGGATCCGGAAAAAACCAAGGCTCTTATCAACGCTCTTATGAATATTTTTGAATCGAGAAAGATTCCTGTTGCTGTAACCTTTGGTAATCACGATGCAGAAGCAGGCCCGATGACAAGAAAGGATATTATGGAGTATTATAATACCTTCTCTTGTGTAATATCTACCGATGGCAGTGAAGATTTCAAAAACTGTGCTACATTTAATATACCTGTACTTGCATCTGATAGCGATAAGACCAAGTTCAATCTCTGGGTGTTTGATTCGGGCGATTATGACGAAGATGAGCCGAGACACTATGACCGTGTACGCACTGAGCAGATTGAATGGTACAAGAAGGTTTCTGCAAAGCTCAAAGAGGAAAACGGCGGTGAAACAGTTAACTCTGTTGTTTTTCAGCATATAATTGTACCTGAAATTTATGATGTTCTTAAAAAGGTGGATTCGAAAAAGCCTTACGCAATTCCACGTATTTACAACGAAGAGGAATATTATATGTTTGATCCGGAACAAGTCAATTACGGCAAGCTTAATGAAAAGCCCTGTCCCGGCTATTACAACGACGGTCAGTTCGATGCCTTGGTTGAAACAGGCGATGTGCTTGCAATGTTTACCGGTCATGACCACACAAATGCTTTTGGTGTAAGAAATCAGAATATTGATATTTACACTTCTCCGATGACTCGTTATAAGGGAGTTGCTTATACAACGCAGTACGGTTACCGTGTAGTTGAAATTGACGAAAATGATACCTCAAAATACGAAACAAGAGTAGAGCGTCTTTATGATGTTTTTGACTTCGGTTACATAAAGGTCGCAAAAGACAACGGTGACAAGTATTCGGCAAGAATTGCTTTCGAGCTTGCAGTAAAGGGCAAGACTCAGGAAATCTGTATGAAATTCTGGCATTCAGTGATAGAATTATTTACAGGCAGAACAGTTGTATATCCCGATTGATAAAACCCGGAAATCTCATTGGTTGATTTTACTTAGAGTAATATAGTGTTATTGATTATGGTTCATTTTTGACGTACCGCCATCATTGGTTCCTAAAAATGAACCACCTTTGAAAGCTCTTGATTTATCAAGGGCTTTCAGTTTTTGTATACAAAAAGTAAAGTTGCACGAGAATATGAATTTTTCAGTCATTGCTCGAACTTTTTATAGGCAAAAAAAGTTATATATACTGATCAATAGAGTTTTTATTGATTTTATGATAAATGTGAAATTGTTTATTTATTGAAAGTGTATTCATAGTGATGTCTTAATTTAGAACGGTAGCCTGAAAAGAAATCAAGGTTTTTCAATTACAAAAAAAGGAAAAGTCTGAGTGGATTTTTAACCCTACTCAGACTTTTATCTTACGCCGTAATAATTTAAAGTAAAGGACAACTTGACTTTGAATTATAAATCTTAGATAGATAAATCAAGTGATAAGTGAATATAGTTGTTTTAAATTTTACATTTTTCTACTGTAAGAAGAAGCCCGTTAGACAGTTCTTCTTTAGTGAAATCAAACATCTCACTCATAATTTCCAAATTATATTGTGTTGTATCAAAGTTGAATCTGTTATAGTAATCAAACATATCAACATAGATATATTTTGGAATCTTATCGGGATTCACTGTATAGTATGAGACTAACTGGTCTTTATTAATGGTATCGGTGCACCAAGCTGCATATGTAGCCATAGGGGATTCATTATAAAGATAGATCCAGTTTTTGCAAGAAACAATTAATACAGGTTCTTTTTCAGTGTTGAGTGGATTGATAAAATCAAAATCAGATAAAATATTTATATAACTTTGGTGTTGCTGTTCTGTCATAATTATTCCTGAGTATGGACCTGAGGTTGCTTTGATAATATTTTGTTTATCGGGTATTTGTTCGTGTTGAAGAACTAATCCCTGGAACAAGATTTGTGCACATAATCCTGCGCATAGTATATATTTAGCAAAAGTGATAAGTCCATTTGGTTGCTGTGAGTCTAATTTTGATTTCGATTCAAACCTGATTTCATCAAATAAATCCTTAACAAAAATAGCTCCGGCAATATTTCCTATTGCAAATACTATTCCCAAAGGGGTTAAAATAGTGTTTGCAGACATATATTGAAATAATGCAGCAATTACAACAGGAATCCACATACAGTGGAATAGATTTTTATTTTTTTTATCTGTTAATATGTAACAAGTAATTGAAAAAATAAGAAACGGCAGAGAAAAGAAATTGGTAAAAAAACTATAATTTTTGAAAATACCGAACATATATGCAATTGAAATAATAAGAGAGACTGAGATATATATGCATCTTCGGGAGAGTAATTTTCTTTTTTTATCTAAAAACAAAAGTAAAAAAAATAGCGGTAAAATATGAGGTGCGTTGAAACTTATTTGACTGAAAAAGTTTCTTGTGGATTCTATTTTTCTTAATAAAGAATGTGATGTGATGATATACTCACTGCTTTGAAGAAGATTTTGAATATTTTCAAAAACTGAATCAATGGTACCACCTGTTGCAAAGAAAAAGGAAACAGCAAAAACAGCAACAGCAAGAATCCCGAGGAAAGAGTATATTATAGCTTCTTTACTAAAGAAACAGTTATAGCTTTCCATATTAGGAAAGGCGTCGATTTCACTAATTTTTGTTCTTTGATTTTTGGGTATGTTGTTTTGTTTTTTCGAAATATAGAAAGTTTTGATTTTAATAACAAAGGTTTTAAATGAGTTTCTTTTTGTCCAAATAGCACAAGCAATAAGATATAAAACAAATGCACAGCAGTAAAGAGGATTACATACACAGGAACAGCCAAAACAGGCTCCGGCAATAATATATAAGTGTTTTGACTTGTTTTTATAAATGGATAAGAGAACAAGAGTGTAAAACAATGTAAAGAGTACAAAAATAGAGTTATAGCTTATGGCAAAAATTCTATAAGGTACTTGTGTAAAAAATATTATCGCTGCCGCAATAGCCCAGTTGCCGTACTTTCTAAAAAATCTGTATATAATTGTGGTTGCAACAGCGTGAATAAGAAAATATAAGCATCTTAAAAATACAATGATACCTTCGGAAGAGCCTTTTAATGCTAACCAAATTCGAACAGGTAAATATGTAAATAAAGAAGAAAATTGAGTAAGATGCCATTCGTGTTGAACTAAACTGTCACCATTTACGAGACGATAGGGTATGGTTGCATAGAAGGTTTCGTCGTAAAAGTACGGATGCGTAAAAAGATAAATTGAAAGAGATAAAATACCGATTATTAAAGATATAATAAAGAGACGGTCTGTGTTGGTTAGTTTTTTGATCATATATTCACCTCTATTTAATTTATAAATCTGAAAAATTATAGCATAGAATATAATCAAAGTCAAATTTTCTTGTATATATGTGTGCTAACTTATTAACCACAAACCGGCAATATCCATTTTAT
>JAZQZO010000382.1:0-7356 GCA_045634065.1 Acutalibacteraceae bacterium | reverse complement strand
GTTCAGATGTAAGAGGCAACGGTATGCACGCACAGTTCGACATTGTCGGAAGAAGTGTTAAGGCTCAGATGAAGTATGCCAACAAAATCGGTGCTGCTTATACAGTAGTGCTCGGTGACAGTGAAATCGAAGCAGGCGTTGCCAAGGTCAAGAATATGGCAGACGGCAGTGAAACCGAAATGAATATTGACGACATAGCTGAAGAAATTATGAGACTTTCAATCAACGACTCTCTTAAGGGGTTTGAGGTTGAGGGCTTAGATATCTCATCATTAATGTAATTTACCACAGAAAGGAAATATATAGTTATGGATTTTATGACAGGACTTAAAAGAACAGACTACTGCGGTACCTTCACAGCCAAAGACTGCGGCAGAGAAGTAGTAGTTGCAGGTTGGGTACAGAGACAGAGAGACCTTGGCGCTCTTATCTTCGTTGATCTTCGCGACAGAACCGGTATCGTTCAGCTTGCATTTGACGACACAACAGAAAAAGAAATTTTTGACAAGGCTTTCTCAGTAAGAAGCGAATTCGTACTTATGGCTAAGGGTACAGTTCGTGAGAGAAGCTCAAAGAATATGGAAATCCCCACAGGTGAGGTTGAAATCTTCGTTACAGATCTTCGCATTCTCGGCAAGAGTGAAACACCACCCTTTGAGATTATCGAAAACTGCCAGACTTCAGAGCTGACAAGACTCAAGTACCGTTATCTTGACCTTCGTCGCCCGGATCTTCAAAAGAACATTCTTATGCGTCACAGAATCACTAAGATTATCCGTGACTACTTCGACGATAACGGCTTCATCGAAATCGAAACACCTATCCTCGTTAAGTCAACTCCCGAGGGCGCACGTGACTTCCTCGTACCCTCAAGAATTCATAAGGGCTCATTCTATGCTCTTCCTCAGTCACCTCAGCTTTACAAACAGCTTTCAATGGTTGCAGGCTTCGACAGATATATGCAGATTGCCCGTTGCTTCCGTGACGAAGATCTTCGTGCAGACCGTCAGCCTGAATTCACTCAGATAGATATTGAAATGAGCTTCATCGAAATGGAAGATATTCTTTCGCTTATCGAAGGCTTTATGAAGAGAGTGTTCAAGGAATCAATGGGTGTAGAAATTCCCACTCCGTTCCCCAGACTCACGTATAAAGAGGCTATGGAGCGTTACGGCTCAGACAAGCCTGACACAAGATATGCTATGGAAATCACAGATATCGGTGAGGAAGTCAAAAACTGCGGCTTCGGTGTATTCACAGGCGCGCTTGAAAACGGTGGCAAGGTTGCTGCTATCACAGCTAAAAATGCTTTCAGTGTTCTTACAAGAAAAGAAGTTGATAAGCTTACAGAGTTTGTAAGAGGTATCGGTGCTAAGGGTCTTGCCTGGGCAAGAATAGGCGAAGACGGTACTGTTGCTTCATCCTTTGCTAAGTTTATGACTGAGGACGAAATGAAGGCTATTATGGCAAAGTGCGGTGCTGAAAACGGTGACGTAATTCTTGTTGTCGCTGATAAGGCAAGCACAACTCTCAGCGTACTCGGTGCACTCAGACAGACTGTGGCTAAAAAACTTGATATCATTCCTCAGGATAAGTATAACCTTCTTTGGGTTGTGGAATTCCCATTCTTTGATTGGGATGAAGAACTCGGTCAGTATGTTGCAATGCACCATCCGTTTACAGCTCCTCTTGAAGAGTGTCTTGACTATCTTGAAACAGATAAGGCGAAGGTAAGAGCTAATGCTTATGACCTTGTACTCAACGGCATTGAGCTTGCAAGCGGTTCAATCAGAATTACTAATCCTGATCTTCAGAAGAGAATCTTCTCACTTCTCGGTCTCAGCGATGAAGAAGCTCACGAGAAGTTTGGCTTCCTTACAGATGCATTCAAGTACGGCGCACCACCTCACGGCGGTATCGGTCTTGGTTTGGACAGACTTGTTATGCAGATGCTTCGTCTTGAAACACTTCGTGACTGTATCGCATTCCCCAAGGTTCAGAATGCAAGTGAACCTATGACAGAGTGCCCCGCTCTTGTTGATAACGATCAGCTTGAAATGCTTGGTATCGGCGTTGTTAAAGGGGAAGAATAATAGAAGAAGAATAGTGAATGTTATTGATTTCGGATAGCTTTATAAACTATCCGAAATCATTTTTAGTATGGCTTTGCTATATGAGAAGCAAAAAAACATTTACGCTTACCTTATATTAACCTTAAATAACAGATTAAATTTACAAACAATTAAAGAATATCGTTGACAAAACACATATTAATATGGTAATATTACCAATATGTTAATAACAACATAGGAGGCGTATTATGAAATTCTTAAAAACAACTCTCAGCCTTTTAATGGCGCTCATCATGATTTTTTCTTGCTGCAGCGTTGCTTTAGGTGCAAATGAAAGCGAAACAACAGTTAAGTATCCTCAGGTTATCGTAACAGGTTTTGGTTCAGCTAAAATCTATTATGCAGATGACCCTGAGCAGACATCTTTGTTCCATCCCTGGGTTTTCGATAGATTCTATGAGAATCTTCTGAACATCCCCTCATACATTCTTAAGTCAATCAAGAATGGTGAGCCTAACCTTTTCTATACTTGCGTTTACAACTATCTTATGGACTGCTTCGGTATGCTTGCTCTTAAGCCCGACGGTTCACCCTTAGACGGCATTGCTGTTGAACCTACTGTTCTCGAATACGACGATGAGGGCAGATATACTTTCAAGTACGACAGCAGACGTTCACCCATAAAGCTTGTACCTGAACTTCACGACTACATCCAGCAGGTATTAGAGCACTCGGGTGCAGAAAAAGTTGAGCTTGTAGGTATCAGCTATGGTGCTAACGTTGCTTCAGCTTATCTCCACGAATATAAGGCTGACCTTTCACACATTGACTCAGTTTGTCTTCGTGTACCTTCAGTAGGCGGCGTTGAATATCTCGGTGAGCTTTTAAGCGGTGAGTTCGACGTAAGCGGTATTGGCCTTTGCGATTTAATGCACCGTCTTATCGGTGATGGCCTCATTCCTGATTTCTTCTACCTTATGGAAGAAGCAGGTGTGCTTCAGCCTTTCCTTGATGCAATGCTTGAACCTGCAATGGAATATGCTCTTTACAGAGCAGCAAGACAGGTTGCTCGTGAAGCAGTTGCTACTATCCCTGCTTTATGGGTATGTCTCCCCGACAAGTATTTTGAATCTTCACTGAAATATATGTACGGTGAAAATTATAGAGACCCCAACCACGAATTTGCTCCCCTTATCGAGGAAATGACAAGATACCACTATGAAATCGCTAACACCGCTGAAGATCTTTACAGAGACATTCAGGATGATGTTAAGCTTTCAATCATTGTTAAGTATGGTGTAGCAGCTATTCCTCTTACAGACAAAGCTAACATTATGGAAGACGGTTTCGTGCAGGTACCCGTTGCTTCATTCGGTGCAACTTGCACAACATACGGCAACAAGCTTCCCGCTGATTACAAGCAGGCTAAGTACACAGATTATAACTTTATGTCACCCGAATGGGATATCGACGCTTCAACAGGTATCGCTCCCTTCACAACTTGGTACATACGCGGTCTTGAACACAGTGAAACAAGCGAAGGCTATCAGGACCTTGTAGACAATATTGTTCACAGAGACCTTGACGTTTTCACAGATCCTGCATATCCTCAGTATGTAGCTGCTGTTGAAGATGATCACAATATTCTCGTTCCCGTAGTAGCAGAAGACGAGGAAGAAACATTCTACGACAAAATCTGGAAGATCTTCAGAACAATCGTACTTCTTCCTAAAACTATCTGGAACAAACTCTTTGGCAGATAATTTAATTGCATCATTAAAACAACCACTCTCAGCAGTGGTTGTTTTTTTGTTGTTAAAGATTAAAAAAATTTTAAACATAAGACTTTTAGGTTGACATAGACTGAAGAAAGTTGTATCATATATGATGTATAATAACGAAATTATGTCTATATATAAATAACTTTGGAAAGGTAGTAAGACGATGAAAAAACTTCTCATTTTAACTCTTACACTGCTGATGCTTATGTCACTATGTCTGTGTCCTGCTGCGGCGATGGAACAGAATAGTCTGGTTACATCTGCGCTTACGGTTAGCCCCGGCAATGTTCGCTGGGACGGTCTTACATATAATTACGCCTGGCTTGATAATATGATAATCAGAGATGATGCTATGGCGGCTACTCAGGCTCATATCATTCCCAAACCCACTGACTATCCTTACAGAGTTACATATGAGCAGTTCCTCAGGGAATCAAGTGATTATAATCAGCTCATCACCCTTGATAAGGAATCTGTAACTTCAGCTTATGATGAAGTTATCAATGTTATGTATTATGTTGTTGTTGCTATGGGTATGACAGATGATGTTGACGTTATGAAGAAGTATCTTACCCAACAGGGTATCAGACTTCCTGCCAATACAACTCCGGATGAAAACGCAGAAATTGCTGTAGTATACGCTGCAATTAAATATGATGCTGTTTATGCACTTTACGGCAAACACGTTGAGTTCCCTGTCGGTACCACTCTTGACGGTGCAGTTGTTACTATAATGTCAGCTCTTACCGGTACTGTAGTACCTTCAGGTGTCAATAATCTTTCAGGTTATGCGGTTTTCTGTACAAAGACATATGTAACTGCATTTGAGGGTCTTCCCATCAGCACAAACCCGTCAGAAGAAGAAATTTTCTATTGGGCAAAAGTTGTTGCGGCAGGTACTTCGGGTGATTATCAGGTGCCCGTTGAGGTTTATTCCGAAACGACATCTGCTCAGAAAGAATATGTTGACTATGCATATTATGCATCAATTCTTTCAGACATCTATGAGGTAAAAATCAATCCTATTAAACTTGTTGTTGCTATGCAGAGCAGTGATCAGCTTGCGGTGCAGAAGCTTATTCTTCACACGATGCTCGATGAAAAGAAAGTAAATTATTCTGAAAGCCTTAATTGTCAGCAGCTTTTTGACCTTGCTTGCAATAATGGTTGTTTCAATTTGGAAGAAGAGTTTTATACCGATGTCTTAAAATATGAAATCGAAGTTGCTCAGAACTGCGAAAAGATATGGTTTACTCCGTTCCCTCTTTCAAGCCTTCTTAAAGGCGGCAACGATGACTATCTTTCGATGTCTCTTGCAGGTAACAGTGTTGCTAATTCTTCAACAGCAGGTGTGACTCTCAATCCTGCTCTTGAAAAAGAGACAATTTATCTTGAAGTTTATTATAATGCTCCCGACAATCAGGATTCGGCAGTGTACGAATTCAATATCGTTAAAAATGCAACTCTCAACAGTGAACGCAACCCGGAAACCAAAAACGATATGGTTGCTGAAGTTGAAAAGTATGTAAACTCAATTGTGCCTTCGGGTAGCGATAAAGCATCTTCTGTTATAGATGGCGTTTTCCAAAACATAGATTCAGCTATCACTACTACTCATAGCTCAGCTCAGGTAGGTGAGGGAATTCTTACTACTTATGCTGCTGATGTTACAACAGGTGATGTCGGCGGTAATAATAGCGGAAGTGACTTCAATTTCGATTATCTAGACGAACTTCTCAGTGATGTCTATGCAACAGATGTTTTCGGAAATGTTGTTACAACCCAAGGCTTTGATTACACTGAAACTACAACTGAAAAACAGTCAATAATCATAAAGACTGTTGAAACTGTTAAAGAAAATCCTGAAATTGTGGCGGCTCCTACAGGGCTTATTGCAGTCGGTGCTTTTGCAGGTTATCTTATGAATAAGAAACACCGCGACAGCGAAGCTTACTTAGAAGAAGAAAGCGAAAATGATGAAACTACAGAAAACTAAATAATTAAACCATTGATGTCTCCCGGGTAATTCCGGGAGATGTTTTTTGTATATTTTACAAGATATCTGTTTATAAAAGTGAAATTTTATACAATATATAGTAAAAAAATAAATGATTTATGCTTTTTTGTATTGACATATCTTTGCTTTTGATTTAAAATAATTAAGATAGTATATTATTGCTATCAGTCGAGTACAAATACTGTAATTCTTTTGATGACAATTCGGATGCGTATTTATTCAATTGCAAGGAAACTTGTTTATCAGTAATTACTAATGCAGAATTTATAAAAGAAGGAGGTGCTGCTACTTTGGATTGGACTATTACAATTATTATCGCACTTATTGCTGCGGCAATTTCAGGCGTTGTTTGTTTCATATTAGGTTCTGCTCACAGAAAAAAGACTGCGGAAGGTCTCATCGGATCAGCTAATGAAGAAGCTACCCGTATTGTGAACCAGGCGGTTACAGAAGCTGAAACAAAGAAACGTGAAAGTGTTCTTGAAGCAAAAGACGAAATTCATAGATTAAGAACTGAAACTGAACGTGAACTTCGCGAAAGAAGAAATGAAGTTCAAAGACAGGAAAAGAGATTAATCCAGAAAGAGGAATCCCTCGACAAAAAAGTTGAGGCTCTTGAGAAAAAAGAAGAAACCCTTGATACAAAAATCAAGCAGGCGGAAGTTCAACTTTCCGAAGCAGAAAGCATCAAAAGAAGCCAGTGTGAAATGCTTGAAAAAATAGCAGGCTATACAAAAGAGCAGGCAAAGGTTGATTTGCTTAAATCACTTGAAGAAACTCTTAAAAGAGAAAAAGCAGTTAAGATTATGGAATACGAGCAGGAAATCCGCGACGAAAGCGAAAATCTTGCAAGAGAAATTATCACAACTGCAATTCAGCGCTGTGCTGCTGACCACTCTTCAGAGGTTACTGTAAGTGCTGTTGCTCTTCCCAATGACGAAATGAAAGGCCGTATTATCGGTCGTGAGGGCAGAAATATCAGAGCCCTCGAACAGATTACAGGTGTTGACCTCATTATTGACGATACACCCGAAGCAATTACTCTTTCGTGCTTTGACCCCGTACGCCGTGAGGTTGCAAGACTCACTCTTGAAAAGCTCATTGCTGACGGCAGAATCCATCCCGCACTTATCGAGAAGATTCACGAAAAAGCAAAGAGAGAAGTTGACCAGACAATTAAGCAGACAGGTGAAAGAGCTGTTATCGATGCAGGTGTAAACGGTATCCACAACGAGCTCGTAAAACTCATCGGTCGTCTTAAATATCGTACCAGCTACGGTCAGAATATCCTTAACCACTCACTTGAGGTTTCCTACATTGCAGGTCTTATGGCTGCAGAGCTCGGTGTTGATGTGAAGCTTGCAAGACGTGCAGGTCTTCTCCACGATATCGGCAAGGCCGTTGACCGTCAGCAGGAAGGCTCACACATTGAACTCGGTGTGGAATACGCTAAGAAGTATAAAGAGAATGATATCGTTCTCAATGC
>JAZQZO010000381.1:0-7587 GCA_045634065.1 Acutalibacteraceae bacterium | reverse complement strand
TTTCTTTTCTCAGAGCTGCAAGCTCATCAAATACCTTCTGCTTCTTAGCGCCGGTAAGGTCGTAGAAGAACAGGGGTACTGCACAAAGAAGAAGGCTGATGCCGGGTACAATAGTAACAAGTGAGAACATTGCAAAGTTCTGTGTTGAAGAAAGTGAGTTAATAGCATCAACTACTTCCTGACCTGAACCGACATTAAGGTTGCTTACATCGATGTTAACAATCATATACATCACAATGATCATTACAGTTGCAAATGCGTTGCCGATTTTATTTACGAAGCTCTGACAAGCTGAGCCGAGACCGGTGTTTCTGAAACCTGTTTTCCATTCCATAAAGTCAAGGCAGTCGCATACCATAGCAAATGAAACGTTGTTGATAACACCGAGAGGTATGCTTGAAATCAGCATAAAGGGAATGCAGATAAGAAGATTCTTTGTTGTCCAGCCGATAACAAGTGTGAAACAGCTTGCAATAAAGCCGAGAATACAAGAAACAATCATGATCTGCTTATATTCAAATTTCTTGTAGAGCTTGGGTAAGAATAGCATTGCACCGAACATACCGACAGCGGCACAGACCTGAATTACAAGAGCAACAGTTGAAATGTTTGAGTTATACTCCGCAACGCTTGTGGGCTTTGAGCCGATATAGAAACCTGAGTAACGTGCAACGTGAGGTGCAGCAGCCTGAAGCATATATCTACCGAATGAAAGTACGCCTGAAATTACTACAAGTACCAAGGGCTTGCAAGTGAAAATTCTCATAATTGCTGAGGGCTCACCTGGTGCTCTCTTTGTGGCATTGGGCATTTCGATTCTTTCTTTGACGCCAAATGATGATCTTACAAATAAGGGCATACCAATAAGCGACATTGAAATTGCCATAATTGCATATTTTACAATGTTGGCCTTTTCTACGTCCATATCAGCAACGATGAAACCAACAATAATCGGAAGAGCAACTGTAACCGCTGAGCCGATACCGCCGACAGTCTTAGCATAAGAGATGATGTTGCCTCTCTCCTTGGGGTTGGGAGTCATAACGTTGGGAAGACTCCAGAAAGGCACGTCACTGACGGTGTAAATCATACCCCAGAGTACATAAACAGCAGCAACAAAAACATAAAGCCAGATTGACTTGTTATCGGTATCAAAACCGGGATTGACGAACATAAGAATTGTAAGTACTGCAATAGGCACTGCAGTCCATAAAGGATAAGGCTTCATTCTACCCTTTTTTGTTGTATGTCTGTCCATAATCATACCCATCATCGGGTCGTTGATTGCGTCCCATACTCGAGCAAGGAGCATAAGAAGAATAACAAACATAGCGTTAAGGGTCAGAACATTCATATAATAGTCTGTAACATAGCTTGACATACAGCTATAAACAAGGCCCTGACCAAGAGCCGCCACCGCATAAGTGGTGACTTCTTTTTTAGGTACATATTTTTTCTCTTGCATACTTTAAAACCTCCGTGAACATAATATGCATTTTACACTTTATTTTAACATAATATGACATTATTTTCTATGAGATTTCACAAAAATTACACATTTACAGTTGTAGAAAATTAAGAGCTCAATTTGTACCTTTTGACGAAAGTACGTTCAACAGGTTGAATTAATTTACAGAATGATATATTATGTATATATCTATATTGAAAGGTAAGATAAAATATGAAGCAAATATGCAAATACTTCAAAGACACCTTTGGTTGGAACTCAGACAGCAAGACTCCTGATGAGTACATCATCACAAGAGGCCGTGTCAGATTTTCAATTATCACAGACAGACTTCTCAGAGTTGAGGTTGATAAAAAAGGTAATTTCACTGACGAACCTACTCAGAGTATAATCTGCCGTAACTTCGCAAAGCCCGAATTCAAAATTGTCGAAGACGGCGATATAATTATCATCATCACAACAAAAACAATTTTCAAGTACGACCTCAAGAAAGAAGAAATGACAGGTATTTCTCTTCGCGGTGGCAAAAACCTCACAGAGTATAAGTCAGGCAACCTTAAAGGTACATATCGTACTCTTGATATGACAACAGGCCCCATCGACCTCGGTGACGGTATTATGTCAAGAAACGGTGTTGCTGTTTATGATGACGCAAAGAGCCTTATCCTCAAGAGCGACGGTACTATCGGAGAAAGAGCAAAAACTATCAAAGATGAATACTATTTCGCATATAACCACGATTATAGAGGCTGTCTTAAAGACTTCTTCTCCCTTGCAGGTCAGGTGCCTCTTGTGCCCAGATATTCACTTGGAAACTGGTGGAGCCGTTATAAGGCATACACTCAGCAGGAATATATGGACCTTATGGATAAATTTGTCGAGAGAGATATCCCCATCACCGTTGCTACTATCGATATGGACTGGCATTGGGTTGATGTTAAACAGCGTTTTGGCAAGAGTGGCGGTAAACCCACACTTAAACCTCACTCACCCGACTTCATTCTTCAGGGCGACGGCTGGACAGGCTATAGCTGGAACACAGAGCTTTTCCCCGACTATAAAGGCTTTCTTAAGTGGCTTCACGATAAGAACTTCAAGGTTACAGTTAACCTTCATCCCGCTCAGGGTGTACGCTTCTTCGAAGATATGTATGAAGAATTTGCTGAGCGTATGGGCGTTGATCCTGCAACAAGACAGAAGATTCCTTTTGATATCACAGACCCCGACTATGTTGATGCTTACTTCAATATTCTCCACAAACCCTACGAAGATCAGGGCGTAGACTTCTGGTGGATTGACTGGCAGCAGGGCAAAAACACTAAGGTTAAGAACCTCGACCCTCTCTGGGCACTCAACCACTATCATACCCTTGCTAACGATAAGGGTAGCAACAGACCTCTTATCCTTTCTCGTTTTGCTGAAGTCGGATCACACAGATATCCCCTCGGTTTCTCAGGCGACACAAAAATCTGCTGGGAAGCTCTTGACTTCCAGCCTTACTTCACCTCAACTGCAACTAATGTAGGTTACACCTGGTGGAGCCACGATATTGGCGGTCATATGATGGGTTCAAAGGACGACGAGCTTTACACAAGATGGATTCAGTACGGTCTATATTCTCCGATTATGAGACTTCACTCAACAAGCAACGAGTTTATGGGCAAAGAACCCTGGAAGCACAGTTTTGAAGCTGAGACTATAGCTGTTGACGTTCTTCGTCAGCGCCACGCTATGATTCCTTATCTTTACTCAATGAACTACCGCACTCATAAGCACTCTCTCGCTCTCGTTGAGCCTATGTACTACCCCTACCCTGAAAGTGACGAGGCTTACACTGTACCCAATCAGTTCTTCTTCGGCTCAGAGCTTATGGTTGCTCCCATCACAAAAAAGAGAAACCCCAACACCAATCTCGCTGAGGTTGAGGTATGGCTTCCCAAGGGCAGATGGACAGACATCTACACAGGCGCAATCTATGAGGGCGACAAGAAGGTCAAAATGTACCGCGGTCTCGAAAGCATACCCGTACTTGCAAAAGAGGGGGCTATCATTCCTCTTGCAACTGACGACAGAAACAACGACTGCTCCAACCCCAAGGATATGACAGTGCGCATCTACAGAGGTACCAACACCTTCGAGCTTTACGAGGATGACGGTGAAAGCAACGAATTCAAAAACGGCAACTACGCTATCACCAAGCTCAGGGTACGCGAGGCGGTACGCGATATAATCTTTGAGATTAAGCCCGCCGAGGGCAACTGCTCAACACTTCCCTCAAGAAGAAACTACACCCTCGTGTTTGAAGATATCGTTTCAGCTGAAAACATCAGCGTTACATCAAAGGGCAAGGATGTGAAATTTGATGTAGCTTACAAGGGTGGCAAGACAATCATCACCCTTAAGGGCATCACACCCAAGCAGGGCGTTGAAATTGCTCTGACAGAAATCACAGCAAGAAGTAACAAGGACAAGAAGGAGCAGATTATCGACCTTGTGACCAAGTATCAGCTTGGCGTTAATATGAAGCTTCTCAAGTTCAATTCATTCGTCAAGGACATCTACGGCAAATCACTCCCCGACTGCGAAGACTGCTATAAGGGACCCATCAAGGAAGTTATGGAGCAGAAGTAATTCCAAGTTAGAAGTGAGGAGTTGTAACACAGGGGACAGTTACGTGTGATTAAGCATATTGTACCGTCGCCTGCATTCATTGGCATTGAATGATAAGTTTATACATAAAAATCCACCTGTTTGTAGCAGGTGGATTTTTTAGTATGCGGCGAAGGTGGGGAGGGGGCTCCGTAAATCGCCGTAGGCGATTTATGAGGACGCCTCGCAGAGGCGTCCTCACGCTGAACTGCGTTCAGCGACGGAGCCGCCGCAGCTGAACCAAAACCTCAATTATCACTTCCAGAACTTTCTGTCAAGTGAGCGATATTGCACAGCTTCGGTCACGTGCTGAAGCTCGATGTTTTCACTGCCGTCAAGATCGGCAATAGTTCTTGAGATTCTTAAAATTTTATCGTAAGCTCTTGCAGAAAGTCCCATATTTTCAAAGCAACTTTCAAGCAGTTTCTTGCTCATATCGTCAAGTTTGCAATGTTCTCTTGTCATTGAGGGTGTCATTTTAGCGTTGCAGGTTACTGTGGTACCCTTGAAGCGTTTATTCTGAATTTCCCTTGCAGCATTGACTCTCTTTTTGATTTCGGCTGAAGATTCGCCTTTTTCCTCGGCTGAAAGCTTCTGAAAATCAACCTGTGGAACTTCAATGTGAATGTCGAGTCTGTCAAGAAGCGGACCGCTGACCTTTGCAAGATATTTCTGTGGAGTACCCTGAGAACACGTGCATTCTCTTGTTGGGTGACCGTAGTAACCGCAAGGACAAGGATTCATAGCACAAACAAGCATAGTTTCACAAGGGTAGGTGAGTGAGCCGGACACTCGTGAAAGGGTGATAACTCCGTCTTCAATGGGCTGACGCATAGCCTCCATTGATATGCGAGGAAATTCGGGTAACTCATCAAGGAAAAGCACACCGTGGTGTGAAAGGCTAAGTTCACCGGGCTTTGGAATTCTGCCGCCACCTGAAAGGGCTGCAGCGGAGATTGTGTGGTGTGGTGAACGGAAAGGTCTTGTTTTAATGAGTGACACTTTTTCCGGCAGGGCACCTGCAATTGAATATATTTTTGTCACATCCAGACTTTCCTGAAAAGTCATATCGGGGAGAATTGAAGGCAGACGTTTAGCAAGCATACTCTTACCTGAGCCGGGAGGGCCTATCATCAGAGCGTTGTGACCGCCTGCAGCTGCAATTTCAAGGGCGCGTTTAACCTGATACTGACCTTTGACATCGGCAAAATCCAGAAGAGAATCTGTGTCGTCTTCTGCAATATTGTAGGTTTCGGGTGTAGCTTTTTGTATTTGCTGCTTGCCGATAAGATGGGTGTAAAGCTCCATAATATTTTTAACAGGATAAATATCTATGCCTTTGACAACAGAGCTTTCGGCAGCGTTGCTTTCGGGGAGGTAAACTTCTTTATAGCCTTCCTCTTTGGCTTTGATAACCATAGGTAAAGCGCCTGTGATTCTTCTGACTTCGCCGCTGAGAGAAAGCTCACCGATGAAAATGCTGTCATCGGTTTCGCATTTGAGTTGATTGGTTGCTTTTAGAAGTGCAATGCAAATCGGAAGGTCATATACCGGACCTTCTTTTTTTATGTCAGCAGGTGTGAGATTGACAGTAATTCTCGCTGTAGGAAAGACGAAACCGTTATTTTTCATAGCTGAGCGCACTCTGTCTCTTGACTCGCTTACGGCTGTGTCCGGAAGGCCCACAACGTCAAATCTCGGCAAAGCTGTATCAATTGAAGCCTCAACGCCTACAATATAGCTGTTCATACCGAACATACCTACACTGCCTATTTTAACAAACATAAAACCATTCCCCTCGTTTTTACTATCTTGATTTTATACTATATTTTACCATTTGTCAAGAACAAATGTTCTGATGAGAAGGTGGGGCGGCTCCGCCAAAATCGCTTTGCGATTTTGAGCGACTGCGTCGCTTGCCGAATTTCATTCGGCTGCGGAGCCGCCTCGCATAAACCCACCTTACTGCACAATCTCAATACCACTGTAAAAGTGCCTGAGAATTTCCTCATACGTGCTGCCTTGCCTTGCCATATAATCAGCACTGTATTGGCTCATACCTAATCCGTGTCCGTAACCTTTGACCTTAAAAATATAGTTTCCCTCTTTGTACTCTGCCGTAAAATAGGGACTTTTAAGTGAAAACTTAGATGCAATATCACCTGCAGAAACGGTATCTGTGCTGAGAGGAATTTCTTTTATGTAGCTACTGTCTGAAAGTGTGAAAATGTCAATAATCTCGCTATTCTTAATATCGGACTTGAGTGAAAATACTTCCCTGATTTTTTTGCAAGGTACAGTGACAACTGAATCAAAGTCCGGTGAGAGACTGTCACCGGGTGCATTTTTTGATTTGATATAGGGCAGGGGACTTTCCCATACTTCGTCGCTGTTTTGGGTTTTGCCGGGAGAAATAGCGTGAAAGAGAGCCAATATAACTTCGCCATCATATGTCATATATTTACCTGACACTGACGAAACAGCTTCTTCGATTTTGCCTTTGTAGCTCTCGTATTTTTCACCCCATTTAATTTTCATTTCATCTTCTGTCAGATAGCCCTGATGAGTTGCAGGATTGCTTGTTATGTCATATTCTGCGTTGTCAGAGTTTTGCTTTACCCATAGCATATAGCTGTAGCAGGCGACAGCCTGAGCTTTAAGTGCTTCAATTTCAAAAGATGCAGGCATTTCGGCGGCGACTGCACCGACGATATAATCGAAAGTTCCTACATCGACGGTTTTGTTTGCTGATGTCAGAAAGACGGAAACCACTTCACTTTTTTCTGTTTCTTTTGCTTTTTCTTTTTCATTTGTTTTTGTTAGTGTTGTTTCTGCTGCTATTTCAGACTGAAAAGACTTCGACACTGTAAGTACGCAGAGAGGAAAGAGGACTAATATCGCACATATTACAGCAGTGAGCAAGAGGTAAGTTTTCATAGCTTATGTCTCCTTTAGTTTGCGGTTTGCCTTTGGGGTGGAGCTCAGGAAAAGCCCGCAGGGCTTTTTCAGGGGCACCTGCGGTGCCCCTGATGCCGAATCTCCGATTCGGCCCTGAGCCCCGAACCTCAAGTTTTCTCCTAAGATATAATAAAGTAAATTGGTATAAATTCTTGACTTTATTATTAGTATGTTATAAAATATAGGTTAATGATTATTTATAATGTATAACTATATCCATTTTTACGGGAGGTAAAAACAATGTACGATAAGATTAATCCGATTTCTCCTGAATTGCTTGAGAAAATGAGCGAAAAAATTGAAAAGAAAAGCCACATCAACCATGAGGATTTCTGGAAGTATGGCGTTAAAAGAGGTCTGAGAAACCCAGACGGTACAGGTGTTATGGCAGGCCTTACAAATATATGCTCAGTTGAAGGTTATTATATTGATGACGGTGAACGAGTGCCTAAAAACGGTGTGCTCAAATACCGCGGTATTAATATCAATGATATTATTGACGCTTGTGAAAA